>NZ_JBHYVB010000031.1:19793-24026 GCF_042750115.1 Streptomyces sp. NPDC059455 | reverse complement strand
GAACAGGGGGGGTGGTTCCGGGGCCGCCGTGGCGATCGGTGTGCCGCGCGCCCCGGGGGGTTTGGGGCGGGCGGCCATCCGATCGGTGAGGAGATCCGGAGCCGGAGGCTCCAGTGGTGTGCGCGAGGGCACAGCCGGGTCGGGGCTGGGGAAGCACCGGCCAGGCATCGCCCGCAGTCGCCTGCGAGCGGGGTGTTTCTCTCATCTGCAATGACCGTACGGCAGCGAAGCCCCGCCGGACAGACCGATCACCCACCTGTCATCGGCCCCGCACATCTTCTTCACGCCACCCATCGATCACTCACGGTCACAGCTCGGCGAAGGCGCTCTCGAGGACGTCGAGACCCTCGTTCAGGAGGTCCTCGCCGATCACCAGCGGCGGCAGGAAACGCAGCACATTGCCGTAGGTTCCGCAGGTCAGCACCAGCAGCCCGGCCGAGTGGCACGCCTTGGCGACGGCGGCGGTGACCTCGGGGTTGGGGTCCTTGGTGCCGGACTTCACGAGTTCGATGGCGATCATGGCGCCGCGGCCGCGGAGGTCGCCGATGATGTCGTATTTCTCCCGCATCGCGGCGAGGCGGCCCTTCATGACCTCCTCGATGCGCTTGGCCCTGGCGTTGAGGTCCAGCTCGCGCATCGTCTCGATCGCGCCGAGCGCCGCCGCGCACGCCACCGGGTTTCCGCCGTAGGTGCCGCCGAGACCGCCGGAGTGCGCCGCGTCCATGATCTCCGCGCGGCCGGTGACGGCGGCCAGCGGCAGACCGCCCGCGATGCCCTTGGCGGTGGTGATCAGGTCCGGGACGATGCCCTCGTCCTCACAGGCGAACCACTGGCCGGTGCGGCAGAAGCCGGACTGGATCTCGTCCGCGACGAACACGATGCCGTTGGACTTGGCGAACTCCGCGATCCTGGGCAGGAAGCCCTTGGCGGGCTCGATGAAGCCGCCCTCGCCGAGGACCGGCTCGATGATGATCGCGGCCACGTTCTCCGCCCCGATCTGCTTGCTGATCATGTCGATGGCCTGGGCCGCGGCCTCCTCGGCGCAGTTCTCCGGGCCGGTCAGCCAGCGGTAGGGGTAGGCGAGCGGAACGCGGTACACCTCGGGCGCGAAGGGGCCGAAGCCGTGCTTGTACGGCATGTTCTTGGCGGTGAGCGCCATGGTGAGGTTGGTCCGGCCGTGGTAGCCGTGGTCGAAGACGACGACCGCCTGCCGCTTGGTGTACGAACGGGCGATCTTCACCGCGTTCTCCACCGCCTCGGCGCCCGAGTTGAACAGCGCCGACTTCTTGGTGTGGTCGCCGGGCGTGAGCCGGGCCAGCTCCTCGCACACCTCCACATAGCCCTCGTACGGCGTGACCATGAAACAGGTGTGCGTGAAGTCCGCCAGCTGCGCGGACGCCCGGCGCACGACGGCCTCCGCGGAGGAGCCGACGGAGGTCACGGCGATACCGGAACCGAAGTCGATCAGCGAGTTGCCGTCCACGTCCTCGATCACACCGCCGCCCGCGCGCACGGTGAAGACCGGCAGCACACTCCCCACCCCACTGGCGACCGCCGCGTTCTTACGGGCGAGCAGCTCCCGCGACTTCGGGCCGGGAATCGCGGTGACGACGCGACGCTCCTGGGGGAGGGCGGGGCCTCCGGACAGTTCGGTCATGACGGGCTCCAGGGGAAAGAACAGGGGTTTTAGTCGCAGGCTATGGGCGTGGCGAGGGATGAGGCATGTTCCGTTCGGGAGCACTGCGCGTGTTTCCTTGTCCGCGGCGGCCATAGCCCGACGGCAGCCTTACGGACCCCGCGAGTGAGACGGGCCCGCCCGGGTCGCTGAACTCCCCGCGCGGGAACACTAGATTGAGCGATGGCGCGAAAGCCGAGGAACAGCCGGTCAGGGGGCAAGGGGCAGCACATGGACACCGAGGGCACGTTCGACCCACGCAGCACACGCCACAACCCGCCCCCACCCCCACCCCCGCAATCACCGCCTTCCTTTCCCGCCGCCCCGCCGCCGATGCCGCCGACCGCGCCCCCGGCGGCCCCCGGTGCGCCTCCGGTTCCCGCGCCCGCGGCCCGCCCGTCCTTCGTCGCCTGGCTGCGCGCTCCGCGGTCCGAGGCGGCGCCGGGGGTGTGGACGTACGAGCACAAGCCGAAGGCGCCGGAGGAGCCGGATCGGATTCCGGGGCGGCGGCTGCTCAGCGGGGCCTTGATCTCGGCCTTGTGCGGCTGGCTGGTCTGGTCACTGATCTATTACGAGTACTTCGGCAGCTTCTACCTCTGGCCGCTGTACTTGCTGACCCCGGAGTCCTGGGTCGAAGGCGACGACAAGATGGCGTTCGTCTGGTCTTGGCGCATCTACCAAGTCATCTTCGCAGGGGTCCTCGCTGTGATCTTCGGTCGCGTCGGCCACTGGCCCGAGGTCTGGCGTCGTTATGTCGCGCCCCTCTTCCGGCGGGCCTGGGATGAGCCCGCTCCTGAGGCGGTGGCCGCGGGGCGGCCGGAGGGGGATCCGGTGGAGTGGCCGCAGTTGCGGGCCGCGGGGGGGCACAGTGCGGCTGATCGGTTGGCGGCGGACGCGCGGGCGGGGGCGATGAATGACGTCGACCACGCCCGGATCGACCGCGCCTGGCAGTCCGTGCGGGCGGGGAGGAATTCGCTCGCCTCGTTCACCGACACCGTGCTGCGCCACGGCGCCGCCTCCTACGGCCATCCGTCCGGGGCGCGGGATCTGCCCGCCCGGACCGCGCGGCACGATCTCCTCGCCCATCAGGTCCGCCTCGGCACCGCCGCCGAGGATTCCCGCAATCCTTACCAGCACCGCGGCGTCGGGCTGGCCCTTGATCCCGAGGTGTTGGGCACCTCGCTGCTGGCCGTCGGGCCGCCCGGTTCGGGGAAGACGGGGCGGGTGGTGCGGCCCGTCGTGGAGTCGCTGTGTCTGCAGGCGCTCGCCGGGCAGGTCGCCGTCGTGGCGGTCGGGGCGGCGGGGGCCGGGCTCGGGGCGGATGAGGCGTTCGACGTCGTCGTGAAGATCGGCCGGCCCGACTCCGGCTACGACCTCGACCTCTACGGCGGCACCACCGACCCCGACGAGGCCGCGGGCATCCTCGCCGAGGCCCTGATCGGCGACATGGCCGCCTCGCTGCCGGGCGGGGACAGCCGGCGCGCCGCCACCGCGCTGGCCCAGCTGCTCGGCCCCTACCGCGCCGCCCACGGCCGCTTCCCGTCCGTCCCGGATCTGCGGGAGCTGCTGGACGGTTCCAAGACGGCCGTCAACGCGCTGCGTGAGGCGCTGGACGAGACGGGGGAGCGGGCGCAGGCCCGCGAGCTGGAGGCGCGGGTCCGGCAGTCGGGCACGCCCGGGGACGTGGGCGCGCTGCTGGCGGACCGGATCGCGCTGCTGGACCGGCCCGCGTTCGCCGATTTCTTCGACACCACGGGCGACCGCCGCCCGTTCTCCCTCCGCGCCCTCGAACACCCCCTCCGGGTCCGTATCGACCTGCCCGAGCGGGGCCACGCGGAGGCGTCGCGGATGCTCGCGCGGCTGGTCCTGGCGCAGTTCACCGAGTGCGCCGTGGGCCGCGCCGACCGTTCGCTGTTCGCCTGCCTGGTCCTCGACGACGCCTCGCACACCGTCACGCCCGAGGCCCTGCGCGGCATCCAGCGGCTCCGTTCCGCCCACGCGGGCGCAGTGCTCACCCTCCGCACCCTCGACGACGTGCCCGAGTCGCTGCGCAGCGCGCTGCTCGGCGCGGTCGGCTGCCGGATGGCCTGTGCCGGGGTGACGACCTGGGACGGGGCGCGGTTCGCCGAGGTGTGGGGGACGGAGTGGGTCGAGACCCGGGACGTCACCGACCGGCAGATCATCGCCGAGGAGCCGCTCACCAAGGTGCTGCACTTCATCCGTAAGGTCGCCACCGGCAAGGCGGTGACCACCCAGTCGGTGACCGTACGGACGGTGGAGCGCGAGCGCTGGTCCGCCTCGGAGCTGGCCCATGCGGTTCCCCCGGGGCATGCGGTGCTGTCGGTGACTTCCGTAAAGGGCGAGGGCGGGCCGCCGGTGCTGGTGGATCTGCGCGGGTGATCGGCCGCCGTTCCGGTCGGTCCTCATTGCCGTCATCGGTTCCTGCTCTGGCCGCCATGGTTGCCCCGGGTGGCCCCGCAGGGCGGCCGGGGGCCCCCGGAACACACCCAAAACGCCCAACCCCGAGGCGGGGGAGGTATAAAAAATAACACCCCCCA
>NZ_JBHYVB010000031.1:0-19783 GCF_042750115.1 Streptomyces sp. NPDC059455 | reverse complement strand
GGGGTGGCTCTGCTCGTCTCTGGGGGCGCGCGCCGCGCCGGCGGCGGGGGCGCGGGGGGCCCCCGGGGGGGGGGCGCCCCCCCCCCCGGAACCGCAGCCTCACGGCCATACCCGTGGCGAAATCGGGCCGTCAATTCCGTGATTTCCTCCATTGAGGCAGAATCGGCAGTAGCCGTTCATACGGGGCGGTGAAGTCGTCGCAAGTCGTCGCATTCGCTTCGAAGGTGCCATGCCTCCCACGCTCGCCTCACTCGTCCGCCACCCCGGTCTCAAGCTGTCCGTCCTCGCGGGCGAGGACCGGCTGGAGACGCCCGTGCGCTGGGCGCATGTCAGCGAGCTGGCCGACCCCGTGCCCTATATGGACGGCGGCGAGCTGCTCCTGATCACCGCGATGCAGATCGAGGCCGATGACCCGGAGGAGATGAGCCGCTATGTGCGGCGGCTGGTGGGCGCGGGCGTGGTCGGGCTCGGCTTCGCGCTCGGCGTCAACTACGCCGAGGTGCCGCCCGCGCTCGCCACGGCGGCCAAGGAGGAGGGGCTGCCGCTGCTCGGCGTGGACCGCCGTACCCCCTTCATCGCGATCAGCAAGGCCGTCTCCGCGGCGATAGCCGCCGACCAGTACCGGGCCGTGACGGCCGGGTTCGAGGCGCAGCGCGAGCTGACCCGTGCCGCCATCGGCGCCGAGGGGCCCACCGCGCTGCTCGCCCGGCTCGCCGCCCACGTCGATGGCTGGGCCGCGCTCTACGACGTCTCCGGCGCCGTGGTCGCCGCCGCACCGGACTGGGCCGCCCGCCGCGCCGCCCGGCTCACCGCCGACGTCGAGCGGCTGCGCTCCCGCCCCGGCCCCGCGAGCATCGTGGTCGGCGGGGGCTGCGGGCCGGCCGGGGCCACGGGCGCGGAACCGGCCGAGGACACGGCCGTCGCCGACCGGGTCGAGCTCCAGTCGCTGGGCACGGGGCGCCGTATGCGTGGTGTGCTCGCGGTCGGTACGGGTGCGCCGCTGGGCACCGCCGAGCGCTACGCCGTGCACTCCGCGGTCGCGCTGCTGACCCTGACCACCGAGCGTTCCCGCGCCCTCCAGGAGGCCGAGCAGCGGCTCGGCGCCGCCGTGCTGCGGATGCTGCTCGCGGGTGAGCCCGACCATGCGCGGGCGGTCGCCGGGCAGCTGTACGGCGGGCTGCTCGACGCGCCGTTCCGGATGCTGGTCGCCGAGGTGCCGTCCGGTGCTACGGCCCAGCAGGCCCACGTGGCGTCCTCGGCCGCGGACGATGCCCCCGCGGAACGCCCCACGGAAACCACCACCGCGGCGGGTGAAGCCGAGGCGGCCGACCCCCTCGGCACCCTCATCGACGCCATGGAGGCGGCCGCGGCCCGTATCGGCGAGTCGGTGCTGGTCGTGCCCGACGGCGAGCGGCTCATCGTGCTGGCCCCCGACGGCGGGGCGGCGGTCGCGGCGTGCGCCGAGCACGCCCGGGCCGTCGAGGCCCGCCGGGGTACGAAGGCCCGCCCCCGCGACCGCGCCGCGGCCGCCGCGCCCCGCGGCGACGAGCTCGTCATCGGGCTGTCCGCCCCCGCGGGCCCCATCGCCGCCGCGGCCGCCTACCGCCAGGCGGAGCAGGCGCTGTCGGTGGCGCGCCGCCGTGGCCGGATGCTGGTCGAGCACGAGCAGGTCGCGGCGGGTTCCGTACTGCCCCTGCTCGCCGACGACGCCGTCCGGGCGTTCGCCGACGGCATGCTGCGTGCCCTGCACGAGCACGACGCCACCGGCCGGGGCGACCTGGTCGCCTCGCTGCGCGCCTGGCTCTCCCGGCACGGCCAGTGGGACGCGGCCGCCGCCGACCTCGGTGTCCACCGGCACACCCTGCGCTACCGGATGCGCCGCGTCGAGGAGATCCTGGGCCGTTCCCTGGACGATCCGGACGCCCGTATGGAGCTGTGGCTGGCCCTCAAGGCCACGGCCCCCGGCACCTCGGCCTGAAGCGCCCGCCGCCGCCCCGGGCCGCCGCCCCGAGCCGCCGTTTCCCGATCGCGGTCACCGCTTCCCGTCCACCGACCACAACCCCCTCCTCCCGATCCCTCCCCATTCCGGCACGCCATTGCGTAGCGCCCGCGCGCCCGACTGCTACGCCTCGGACAAACGCCGAGCAGCCGGGGCGCGCCTACGGTGGGAGGAGAGACACCACTTCAGAAGGGTCGGGATCCGCTGTGCCAGACACACACGAAGCTGTCACCCACGCGTTCTGGCTCGCCGGCCGTAAGGCGACGGGCGAGAGCACGCTCGAGGTCACCTCGCCCTGGGACGGCCGCCGCGTCGGCGTGGTGAGCGTTCCCACCGATGCGCAGATCGAGGAGGCCGTCGCCGCGGCCGACGCGGTGCGCGAGGAGTTCGCCGCGACCCCCGCGCACGTCCGGGCCGCCGCGCTGGACCATGTGTCGCGCCGTCTCGCCGAGCGCGGCGAGGAGATCGCCCGGCTGATCTCGGACGAGAACGGCAAGCCGATCAAGTGGGCGCGCGGCGAGGTGGGCCGCGCCGTGTCCGTCTTCCGGCTCGCGTCCGAGGAGGCCCGCCGGTTCAACAGCGGGGACGCCCAGCGGCTGGACACCGACGCCGGTGGCACCGGGCGGCTCGCGCTGACCCGCCGCTTCCCGCGCGGCACGGTCCTCGGCATCGCGCCGTTCAACTTCCCGCTGAACCTCAGCGCCCACAAGGTCGCCCCGGCGATCGCCGTCGGCACGCCGATCATCCTCAAGCCGGCGCCCGCGACCCCGCTGTCCGCGCTGATCCTCGGCGAGCTGCTGGCCGAGACCGAGCTCCCGGCGGGCTCCTGGAGCGTCCTTACGGTGCCCAACGACCGGATGCCCGCGCTGGTCCAGGACGAGCGGCTGCCGGTCATCTCCTTCACCGGTTCGGAGAAGGTCGGCTACGCGATCAAGGAGTCGGTGCCGCTCAAGCACTGCACCCTGGAGCTCGGTGGCAACGGTGCCGCGGTCGTCCTGTCGGACTACGCCGCCGACGCCGACCTCGACTGGGCGGCCACCCGCATCGGCACCTTCTCCAACTACCAGGGCGGACAGTCCTGCATCTCCGTGCAGCGGGTGATCGCGGACGCGTCCGTCTACGAGGAGCTCGTGCCGAAGATCGTCGCGGCCGTCGAGGCGCAGGCCACCGGCGACCCGACCGAGGACGCCACCGATGTCGGCCCGCTGATCAGCGAGGACGCAGCCAAGCGCGTCGAGTCCTGGGTCGACGAGGCCGTCCGGGCCGGTGCGAAGCTGCTCACCGGCGGCAAGCGCGAGGGCTCGAGCTACGCCCCGACCGTGCTCGCGGACGTCCCCGCGGATGTCACCCTCTCCTGCGAGGAGATCTTCGGACCGGTGCTCACCCTGCACAGGGTGGCGGACGAGGACGAGGCGTTCGCGGCCGTCAACGACTCCAAGTACGGCCTGCAGGCGGGCGTCTTCACCCGCGAGGTGCGGACCGCCTTCCGCGCCCACCGCGCGCTGGAGGTCGGCGGCGTGATCATCGGTGATGTGCCCTCGTACCGCGCCGACCAGATGCCCTACGGCGGCGCCAAGAGGTCCGGCGTCGGCCGCGAGGGCGTGCGGTACGCGATGGAGGACTACACCTACGAGCGGGTCATGGTCCTCACCGGCCTCGACCTCTGATCCACCCACCGCCGGGCCCCGCCGCGCGGTGGGGCCCGGCGTATGCGGAACGCATGGGGTTGACCCGTCCCGGCCACTCCGGACCCTCAACCGGAGAAGCCGAGACGGGCCAGTCTCAGGCCGCCGCCGCGCAGCGTGATGTGCAGGTCCTGGACGCCGGCCGGCGGCGTGGGCAGGGCGGCGCGGACCGTGGTGTAGGCATAGCGGCCGCCGGTGGGCGGGACGGCGGCGTTGACCAGGGTGGTGCCGTCGGCGAGGTGCGCCTCGACCGTCCCGCCAACCGTCGCGCCGTCCCCCGCAACCGTCGTGCCGTCCTCCGTAACCGTCGCGTCAACCGTCACGCCGCCCCCCGCCTCGGCGGAGTCGTACGCGGCCTCGACCGTCATCGACATCGCCCCCGCGCCGAAGTCGCAGCCGCGGAAGAGTAGTCGGCCGACCGCGCCGTCACGGCAGGCCACCGCGTCCCCGCGGACCTTGGCGCGGTCCACCAGCACGATCCCGTCGGCCGCGTCGTAGTCCGCGGCCTCCAGACCGCGCCGCAGCACCGGGCGCGGTGCGGGCGGCGGGCCCTCGACGGTCACGGTGGCGGTGGCTCGGAGGTCCGCGCTGGACGCGCCCGCGTGGATCTCGTACGTCCCCGGGTCGACGTTCCAGCGGCCGTGTGCCACGTCCCAGAAGCCCAACGCGTCCTCGACCGGCACGGTGAAGAACAGCCGCACCCGCTCGCCCCGGCGCAGCCACACCCTGCGGTGGCCGATGAGCCGCCGGTGCGGCAGCGGGAGCCGTGACCCCGGCGCGCTCGCGTAGATCTGCACGACCTCCTCGCCGTCGCACGGACCGGAGTTGGTGACCTCGCACTCCACGGTCAGCCCCGCCTCCCGCCGCACGGACAGCTCGCCGTAGGCGAAGGCGGTGTACGACAGGCCGTGCCCGAAGGGGAAGAGCGGAGCGCCGTCGAAGTACAGATAGGTGGCGCGCGAGGCGATGATGTCGTAGTCGAGCGGATCGGGCAGCTCGTGGTCGGAGGCGTACCAGGTCTGCGGCAGCCGCCCCGCCGGTGAGACGTCCCCGAACAGCACCCGGGCCAGCGCCGTGCCCGCCGCCTGGCCGCCGTGGGCCGTCCACAGCAGCGCGGGCAGCGCGTCGGCCGCCTCCGCGACCGCGTACGGATAGCTCGAGGCCAGTACCAGCGCGGTCCGCGGATTGGCGGCGTGGGCCGCGCGCCACAGCCGCTGCTGCCGGTCGGGCAGGGCGAGGGTGGTGCGGTCCTCGGTCTCCCGGCCGCCGATGTGCGGGTCGTTGCCCGCCACGACCACCACGGCGTCCGCCCGCGCGGCGGCGCGGGCCACCGCGTCCTCGCCGCGCTCGACGACCTCCAGCCGGAAGACGGTCCCGGTCCCCTTCTCGCCGCCGCCGCGTTCGGCAACCTTCAGCCCGCCCGCGGCGACACACACGTAGCCACCCGTCCCCAGGTGCCTGAGGAGGTGTCCGTCGGGGTGCGCTTCGAGTGTGAACGTCTCCTGGACCACCCAGCCCCCGGGCTGCTCCGCCGCCGCGCGGACGAAGCCGTCCTCGGCCACGGTCAGACAGCGGCCGGAGGGCGCGCGCAGGGTGAGCACACCGCCGCCCCAGTCGGCCAGGGACAGATCGGTGGGGGTGTCGCCGACGGTCAGCGGCGGCAGATCGGTACGGCCCGCCGTATGCGCGGGGTTGAGCGAGCCCGCTGCCTCCGCGGGACCCTCGTCCTCCGCCACCGCGTCCGGCACCCGCACCCAACCGGCCGCCGTGCGCAGCCGTACGGTGTCCAGGCCGTCCGCGGACACCACCCGGTCCGCGCCGAGCCGCTCGGCCAGCGCCTCGCGCGGCGAACTGCGGCGGATCAGGCTGCCGCTGTACCAGTCCAGCTTGCACTCGTCGGCGAGCGGACCGACGACCGCGAGGGTGCGGACGGCGCTCTCGGAGAGCGGCAGCAGACCGTCGTTGGTGAGCAGGACGACGGCCTGTTCGGCGGCCTCCAGGGCGAGCGCGCGATGGGCCGGGGTGTCGAAGGCGCCGTCGGACTCCTCTGGTTGCCCGCCGGGCTCGTCGAACTCGCCCAGCGCACACCGCATCCCCAGCAGCCGCCGCACCGCCGTGTCCACCGTGGACACGTCGATCAGCCCGCGTGCCAGCGCGCCCCGCACCCGCGCGATCGTCTTCGACGCGTCCTGGTCGTGGTCGGTGAAGCTGTCCACTCCGGCTCGCAGGGCCGCGGCGACGGCCTCCTCATGGGTGTCGAAGTAGTGCTCGGAGTCGACCAGATTGGATGGCGCGCCCGCGTCGGAGCAGACCACCAGCTCCTGGTCGGTCCAGGTGCGCAGGTGCTCGCGCAGATACGGGGAGACGTGGTTGGGCCGCCCGTTGACCAGGTTGTACGCGGGCATCACCCCGGCCACCGCGCCCGCCCGCACCGCCCCGCGGAAGGCCGCCAGATCGTATTCGTGGAGCACCCGCGGCCGCACCGAGGAGGAGGTGGTGTCCCGGTCGGTCTCGTTGTTGTGGGCCAGCCAGTGCTTGAGGACCGGCGCGGTGCGCCAACGATCCGGGTGATCGCCGCGCAGCCCACGGGTGTAGGCCGTGGCCAGGGCCGAGGTGAGGTACGGATCCTCGGCGTACCCCTCCTCGTTGCGGCCCCAGCGCGGATCGCGCAGCAGATTCACCGTCGGCGACCACACATTGAGGCCCACCCGCGGATCGTGTGCGCGCATGGCCCGTGCCTCGCGGCCGACCGCCTCGCCGACGCGCCGCACCAGCTCCGGGTTCCAGGTCGCGCCGAGCCCCACGGCCTGGGGGAAGACGGTCGCCGGACCCATCCAGGCGACGCCGTGCAGCGCCTCCTGCCCGGTGCGGAAGGGCGCGAGGCCGAGCCGCTCCACTCCGGGCGCGTACTGGTGGAGCATCGCGATCCGCTCATCCAGTGTGAGCCGGGCCAGCAGGTCCTCGACGCGGGTACGCACCGGCAGCCGTGGATCGCGAAAGGGCGGATCGCGAAAGGGCGGACGCGTGATCAGATCACCGTCATCGCTCACGGATACGGCCCCTCTTCCCCAGCTTGTGCGCCGACGCTCGTGCGCCGACTTCCCCCGCTCCTGACGCGTCGATTCGACGTCGATTCGAAGCGCTTCGATGCTGGGCGCACCATGCCCACCCTGTCAAGGCTCCACGGGAGCGCAACCCATCAGCACCTTGCGCCACCACTCTTGCGCGGCCCCACCCCCCGTCTTAATCTCAGCGCAATATCGAAGCGCTTCGACCAATCTTCGATCAATCTCGGCCAACTCGACCATCGGTCGTATGGCGGGCACGCCACGAAGGGTTGACGCAATGCCGAATTCCCAGGCTTCGGCCTCCACTTCCCCTCCCAGCCGGAGAACCTTCCTGGCCGCCATGGCGGTTGCCGCGGCGGCTGTCGTGGGAGGGGTTCCGCTGCTCACCGGCTGTTCCACCGAGGAGGGCTCCGGCAAGGGCGGCACCACCTCGGGCAAGGAGCTGAAGAACCTGCTGCCGACCTATGTGGCCTCGAAGGTGGCGGACCCGGACATCCCCAGCGTCAACGGCTCCAGCCCCGGCTACACCAAGGCCCCGCCCGCCGCCGAACTGGTCGCCTCGGTGAAGGGCAAGCCCGGCCACGGCGGCGGCTACACGATGTTCGAACCCCTCTGGGGCACCCCGCCGCCCAAGAACAACGCCTATTACAAGGCGGTCAACGACGCGCTCGGCGCCACGGTCAAGCTCCAGCCGCAGGACGGCAACACCTACGGCGAGAAGCTCGGCGCCGTCCTCGCCTCCGGAGACATCGCCGATATCGTGATGATCCCGCTCTGGGAGATGGGCGGGCGGATCCATGGCGCGATCAGCGCCAAATTCGCCGATCTGGGACCGTATCTCTCCGGTGACCAGGTCAAGAAATATCCGAACCTCGCCGCCATTCCCACCGCCGCCTGGCAGATGTCCGTCTTCGGCGGCAAGCTCCGCGGGCTGCCGATGCCCTCCCGTCCGCTGACCGGCGTCATTCCGTACTACCGCGAGGACATCTTCTCCAAGGAGGGCTATCACGTCCCCAAGAGCCCGGCGGAATTCCTCGCCCTGGCCAAGGAGATCACCCGGCCCAAGAGCAAGGTATGGGCCTGCGACGACATGTGGTGGTCGGCGCAGCGGTTCTTCGGCTGCCCGGGCGAGAAGCCGTACTACTGGATCGAGAAGAACGGCAAGCTGGTCCACAAGGTCGAGACCGAGAACTACCTCGAGGCCCTGGAATGGTGCCGCAAGCTCTTCGCCGGGGGCTATGTCCACCCCGACGCGGTCGCGGGCAAGGCCAATGACGCGCTGACCCGCTTCACCTCCGGGCAGACCCTCCTCTACAACGACGGCGACGCCAAGTGGTACGGCGCCACCTTCGAACAGGCCGGTCCCAACCCCGACTTCAAGATTCAGGGAATGGACTGGTTCGGCCCCGACGGCGGTGACCCGGTCATCTATCTCGACCCGCCCGCCCAGATCTGGTCCTTCCTCAACAAGGACCTCTCCAAGGATCAGATCGAGGAAATCCTCGCCCTCGCGAACTTCATCGCCGCGCCCTTCGGCACCAAGGAGCAGCGCCTCATCGACTACGGCGTCGAAGGCGTGCACCACGACATGAAGAAGGGCGTACCGGTCAAGAACGCCACAGGAGTCCGTGACGTCCAGGACACCTACCGCTTCATCGTCTCCCCGCAGGCGAGCGTCGCCTATCCGGACTTCCCGCAGATGGTCGAGGACTACTGCGGCTGGATGCGGCGGATGTGCAAGTTCGCCAGGAAACCGCTCTTCTACGGAATGCAGATCCAGGAGCCCAATCGGTACGCCTCGCTCTACACGCCGTTCGAGGACCTCGCCAAGGACGTCACCCGCGGCCGTAAGTCGATCAAGGACGCACAGCGGGCCATCAGCGACTGGCGCAGCGGCGGCGGCGACCGGCTCCGCGACTGGTATGCCAAGCTCCTCGACGAGAACGGCGGCGGCGCCTGATGGCCAAGCGGGCCCGTGGCGCCCTGGCCGACCGTGGCGCCCTGGCGGATCGTGGTACCCCGGCGGGCCGCGCCGCCCCCGCGGACCGAAGCGGCGCGCCGGGCCCCGGCACCCCGACCGCCCGCACCGGATGGTGGCACCGGCTGCGCCGCGACCGCACCCTGCTGCTGATGGTCGCCCCCGCCGTCGGTCTGCTCCTGCTCTTCACCTACGTCCCGCTGCTCTGGACCACGGTCGCCTTCAAGGACTACGACCCGTTCACCCAGGGGCTGTGGACCAGCCCCTGGGTGGGCCTCGACAACTTCACCCTCCTCTTCGAGGACAGCCGCTTCTGGGACGCCTTCGCCAACACCCTCTCCATCACCTTCATCCAGCTGGTGCTGTTCTTCCCGGTGCCCATCGCGCTGGCGCTGCTGCTCAACAGCGTGCTCAGCGACAAGGTCCGCGGCCTGGTGCAGTCGATCCTGTACCTGCCGCACTTCTTCTCCTGGGTGCTGGTGATCACGATCTTCCAGCAGATGCTCGGCGGTGCCGGACTGCTCGCCCAGCAGCTGCGCGCCCATGGCCACGAGGGCTTCGACCTGATGACCGACCCGGGCGTCTTCAAGTTCCTGATCACCGCCCAGCTGGTGTGGAAGGACGCGGGCTGGGGCGTGATCGTCTTCCTGGCCGCGCTCTCCGCCGTCAACCAGGACCTCTACGAGGCCGCGGCCGTGGACGGCGCGAACCGCCGACGCCGGATGTGGCACGTCACGCTGCCCGCGCTGCGCCCCGTGGTCGCCCTGCTGCTGGTGCTGCGCGTCGGCGACTCGCTGACCGTCGGCTTCGAGCAGATCCTGCTCCAGCGCGACGCGGTGGGGCCCGGCGCCTCGGAGGTCTTCGACACCTATGTGTGGTGGGTCGGCATCGCCAACACCGACTACGGGATCGCCGCCGCCGGCGGTCTGATCAAGGGCGCCTTCAGCCTGGTGCTGGTGCTGATCGCCAACAAAGTCGCCCATATGCTCGGCGAGCAGGGGGTTTACCGGAAATGACCGTGACCGAGCGGACCGCGGCCGAGGCCGGACCCGCTGCCCCGCCCCCGCGGCGGCGCCGCGACGAGCGGCGCCCGGTGTGGGAGGAGGAGCCCGGCAGGGTCGGCCAGGGGCTCAAGGGGGCCACCCTGGCCGGGGTGTGTCTGGCGATCCTCGGCCCGCTGTGGGTGGTGATCGTCACCAGCCTCTCCGACCAGAGGACCATCACCGACGCCGGGGGACTGGTGATCGTCCCCAAGACGATCACCTTCCGGGCCTACACCGAGCTGCTGAGCGGCGGCACGGTGACCCGGGCCACGCTCGTCAGCCTGGCGCTCACCGCCGTGGGCACCGTGATCAGCACCGTCGTCTCGGTCCTGTGCGCCTACGGCCTGTCCCGCCAGGGGTCCTTCCTGCACCGGCCGATCCTGATGGTGCTGCTGGTCACCATGTTCTTCAACGCCGGTCTCATCCCCACGTATCTGCTGGTCACCGGCGTCGGCCTGGAGGGCAGCTACTGGTCGATGATCCTGCCCGGGGCTGTCTCGGTCTTCAATGTCCTGGTGCTGCGGGCGTTCTTCCAGAACATCGCGCCCGAGCTGATCGACAGCGCCCGGATCGACGGCGCGGGGGACTGGCGGATCCTGTTCCGCATCGTGCTGCCGCTGTCGAAGGCCGTGATCGCGGTGGTCTCGCTCTTCTACGCGGTCGGCTACTGGAGCCAGTGGTTCAACGCCATGCTCTACCTCAACGACCAGGACAAGTGGCCGCTGCAGATGATCCTGCGCCAGCTGGTGATCAAGCAGCAGGCGCCGCAGGGCATGTCCCAGATGATCTCCACCCAGCAGATCCCCGGACTGGCCGTGCAGATGGCCGTCATGGTGCTCGCGCTGATCCCGGTCGCGGTGCTCTACCCCTTCGTCCAGAAGCACTTCACCAAGGGCATGCTCACCGGCGCCGTCAAGGGCTGACGCCGGTCGCCCCCGTACCCAGCCGACCCGAGACGGGAGCCGGTATGCCCGACCTGAACGACGCCACCCGCGGCCGCGTCCTCTACGGCGGCGACTACAACCCCGAGCAGTGGCCGGAGAGCGTCTGGCACGACGACATCCGGTTGATGCGCCGGGCGGGCGTCACCACCGTCACCGTCGGCGTCTTCTCCTGGGCCCGGCTCGAACCCCGCCCCGGCGCACGGGACTTCGACTGGCTGGACCGGGTCCTGGACCTGCTCCACGAGGGCGGGATCGAGGTGTGCCTGGCCACCCCGACCGCCTCCCCGCCGCCCTGGATGGGCTCCCGCCATCCCGAGACCCTGCCGCGCGACGAGAACGGCACGGTCGTCTGGTACGGCTCACGGAACCAGTTCTGCGCCTCGTCCCCCGTCTACCGCGACCACGCCCTGCGCATCACCGAGGACCTGGCGGACCGCTACGGCGGCCATCCGGCCCTGCGGATGTGGCACGTCGGCAACGAGTACGGCACCCACTGCTGGTGCGACGAAACCGCCCGGCACTTCCGCCGCTGGCTGCGCACGCGGTACGGCGACCTGGACGCCCTCAACGAGGCCTGGGGGACGGCCTTCTGGAGCCAGCGCTACGACTCCTGGGAGGAGATCATCCCGCCGCGCCGCGCCCAGTACCTGATCAACCCCGGTCAGGCGCTGGACTTCCGCCGCTTCACCAGCGACGCCCTGCTGGAGTGCTTCACCGCCGAACGCGAGGCACTGGCCGCCCGCACCCCGCACATCCCCGTGACCACCAACTTCATGCCGCTGTTCATCGGCCAGGACGGCTGGGCCTGGGCGGCGGAGGAGGACGTGGTCTCGGTCGACCTCTACCCCGACCCCAAGGACCCGCACGCGGCCGCCTACGGCGCGCTGGTCCAGGATCTGACCCGCTCCCAGGCGGGCGGCCCCTGGGTCCTCATGGAGCAGGCCGCGGGCCCGGTCAACTGGCGCGGCGTCAACCACCCCAAGCCGCACGGGCTGATGCGGCTGTGGTCCCTCCAGGCCGTCGCGCGCGGCGCCGACGCGGTCTGCTTCTTCCAGTGGCGGCAGTCCCGGCAGGGCAGCGAGAAGTTCCACTCCGGGATGGTCCCGCACGCCGGTGAGCACAGCCACACCTTCGCGCGGGTGCGCGAACTCGGCGCCGAGCTGCGCGAACTGGCCCCGGTCGTGGGCACGGACGTCCCCGCGCGGGCCGCGATCCTGCACGACTGGCACTCTTGGTGGGCCACCGTCCAGGACGGCCGCCCCTCCTCCCTGATCTCCTACGAGCAACTGCTGCGCGCCTGGCACCAGGCCCTATGGGAGCGGAACCTCACCACCGACTTCGCCCATCCGCACGCCGACCTCAGCGACTACGCCCTCGTCGCCGTCCCCCAGCTGTATCTGCTGACCGACGAGGCGCTGGACAACCTCGCGGCGTACGTACACGGCGGCGGGACCCTCGTCTGCGGCTTCTTCACCGGAGTCGCCGACGAGGACGACCGGGTGCGCCCCGGCGGGGTGGACCCCCGCCTCCGCGGGCTCCTCGGCATCCGTACGGTCCACGAGTGGTGGCCGCTGGACGAGGGCGAGACGCTCACCGCCGAGGGCGCCTGGCTGGGCGCGTTCCACGGCACCCTCTGGTCCGAGGACCTGGAGCCGTCCACCGCCGAACCGGTCGCCCGGATCAAGGGCGGTGAGCTCGACGGCCGCCCCGCCGTCACCCGTAACGCCTACGGCACCGGCACCGCCTGGTACGTCTCCACCCTCCCCGAACCCGCCGCCCTGCGCGCCCTCCTCGGCCGCGCCGCCGAGGAGGCGGGGCTGGCACCCGCGCTGCCCGGCCTCCCCGAGGGCGTTGAGGCGGTGCGGCGCGGCCCGTATCTCTTCCTGCTCAACCACGGCCGCACCTCGGCGGTCGTCCCCCTACCGTCCGCTCCGTCCGCGCGGACGGATCTGCTCACCGGGCGCGCGCACCACACCAGCGTCCGGCTGGACCGCTTCGCGGTCACGGTCCTGGCTCCGCCCGAATCCCGCACCTGAAGCTCAGCCCGAATCCCTCATCCGAAAGGGAAGGTCCCGTGCAACGAGCCGCTCGAACGCTCCTCCTGACCCCACTGATCGCGTTACTCGCGCTGATCGGCTTCGCCGCCGCTCCCGCCCAGGCCGCCACCTGGTCCTCCTCGGACCAGTGGGGCACCTGGTCCAACGGCGGCTACACCCTCTACAACAACATCTGGGGCTCCGGCGCCGGAGCCCAGACCACCTGGGCCAACTCCTACAGCGACTGGGGAGTGTGGGCCAACCACCCGAACACCGGCGGCATCAAGTCCTACCCCAACGCCAAGAAGGTCGTGGGCAAGAAGATCAGCGCCATCTCCACGCTGACCAGCACCTACAACGTCACCGTGCCGTCCTCGGGCGCGTACAACACCTCGTACGACATCTGGGACTCCAACTACGACTACGAGATCATGCTGTGGGTCAACAAGACCGGCCCCGTCGGCCCGCTCGGCACCGCCCAGGGCAATGTCACCCTCGGCGGCCACACCTGGAGCGTCTACAAGGGCAGCAACGGGGCCAATGAGGTCTTCTCGTTCATCCGCACCTCGAACTCCACCTCCGGCTCCGTGGACATCAAGCCCATCGTGAACTGGATCAAGAACACCAAGGGCTGGTTCGGCGATGTGACCATCGGCGACGTCCAGTTCGGCTATGAGATCACCTCCTCGGCCGGCGGCCTGGACTTCCGCACCAACAGCTTCGGAGTGAGCGCGAGCTGACCCCCGCGTACCGCCGCCGCCCGGCCACCCGGCGGCGGTACGCCACCGGCCCGGCGAGATCGCGTCAGGACGTGCCGGGCGCCGGGCCCGAGCTGGCCCGTACGGTCAGCTCCGGGGCGAGCAGGGTCACCTGCTCCTCGGGGGCGCCGCCCGCCAGCTTCGCCACCGCCAGTTCCACGGCGCGCCGTCCCATCTCCTGCGCGGGGATGGCCACCGAGGTGAGCCGCACCGACGCCTGGGTGGCCACCTGCTCGGGGCATATGGCGACCACCGAGACGTCCTCGGGCACCGCGCGCCCCTGCCGGCGCAACAGGCTGAGCAGCGGATCGATGGCCGCCTCGTTCTGCACCACGAAGCCGGTGGTGCCGGGCCGCTCGTCGAAGATCCGGGAGAGGGTGCCGTCCATGGACTCGTAGCTGCCCTCGCACGGCCGGTGCAGCAGCCGCACCCCCAACCCGGCGGCGCGGCGGCGCAGCCCCTCCAGGGTCCGCTCGGCGAAGCCGGTGTGGCGCTCATAGACGGCCGGGGCCTCGCCCACGACGGCGATCTCCCGGTGGCCGAGGTCCGCCAGATGCTCGGCGCACAGCGCACCGGTGGCGGTGAAGTCCAGATCGACGCAGGTCAGGCCGACGGTGTCGGCGGGCAGCCCGATCAGCACGGTGGGCTGGCGGGCCGCGTGCAGCAGCGGCAGCCGCTCGTCCTCCAGCTCCACATCCATCACGATCATGGCGTCGGCGAGCCCGCTGCCGGTCACCCGGCGCACCGCCGCCGGGCCCTCCTCGCCGGTGAGCAGCAGGACGTCATAGCCGTGGGAGCGGGCGTTGGTGGCGACCGCGATGGCGATCTCCATCATCACCGGCACATATATGTCCGTCCGCAGTGGCACCATGAGCGCCAGGATGTTGGAGCGGCTGCTGGCCAGGGCGCGGGCTCCGGCGTTGGGGTGGTAGCCGAGCTCCTTGATGCTGTGCTCGACGCGCTCGCGCGTGGGAGCGGAGATCGACCGCTTGCCGCTGAGGACGTAGCTCACCGTGCTGGCGGAGACTCCGGCGTGGCGGGCGACCTCGGCGAGGGTGACCATGCGGGGGACTCCATCCGGGGGATCTCAGTGAAGCGCTTCGACGCATGGCCGCGACTTTTTCACCTGGCCATGCGGATTGACCCTAAACCCGCAGCGCAAGGGCTGTCCAGAGGCTGTCGAAGCGCTTCAACGCCACATTCATCTCCCTCGGCACTTCTGCCGGGTCCGCCGCCGCGGCGATCCTTCCCGAACCCCCAGATCCCGGCGTCCTCCCGCTTTGCCGTCCCGTCGGACCGGAGGCACACTGGCAGCGGTACGTGCCGGTAATGTCACGAGATCGTCGCGGCAAGGGAGCACCGATGACCGCATCCTCCGTCAGGCCGGTGTCCGAGCGTGAAGCGCGCCAGGTCGCCGAGGCCGCACGCGAACAGGTATGGCACAAGCCCAGCTTCGCCAAGGAGCTCTTCCTCGGCCGCTTCCGACTCGATCTGATCCATCCCCACCCCGCCTCCGCCCCGGACGACGTCCGCCGAGGTGAGACCTTCCTCGCCAAGCTCCAGGAGTTCTGCGAGACGCGGGTCGACGCCGCCCGTATCGAGCGCGAGGCGCAGATCCCCGACGAGACCATCAAGGGGCTCAAGGAACTCGGCGCGCTCGGCATGAAGATCGACACCAAGTACGGGGGTCTCGGCCTCACCCAGGTCTACTACAACAAGGCCCTCGCCCTGGCCGGCTCCGTCAGCCCGGCGATCGGCGCCCTGCTCTCCGCCCACCAGTCCATCGGCGTACCGCAGCCGCTGAAGCTCTTCGGCACCCAGGAGCAGAAGGACCGCTTCCTGCCCCGCTGCGCCCGCACCGACATCTCGGCCTTCCTGCTCACCGAGCCGGACGTGGGCTCCGACCCGGCCCGCCTCGCCACCACCGCCGTGCCCGACGGCGACGACTACCTGCTGGACGGCGTCAAGCTGTGGACCACCAACGGCGTGGTCGCCGACCTGCTGGTGGTGATGGCTCGGGTGCCGCGCTCCGAGGGCCGCAAGGGCGGCATCACCGCCTTCGTCGTCGAGACCGCCGCCGAGGGCGTCACCGTGGAGAACCGCAACGCCTTCATGGGGCTGCGCGGTCTGGAGAACGGCGTCACCCGCCTCCACCGGGTCCGCGTCCCCGCCGCCAACCGGATCGGCCCCGAGGGCGCCGGCCTCAAGATCGCGCTGACCACGCTCAACACCGGACGGCTGTCGCTGCCCGCGATGTGCACGGGCGCCGGGAAGTGGTGTCTGAAAATCGCCCGCGAATGGTCCGCCGCCCGTGAGCAGTGGGGCAAGCCCATCGCCAAGCACGAGGCCGTCGGCGCCAAGATCTCCTTCATCGCGGCGACCACCTTCGCCCTGGAGGCCGTCATCGACCTCGCCTCCCAGATGGCCGACGAGGACCGCAACGACATCCGCATCGAGGCGGCGCTCGCCAAGCTCTACGGCAGCGAGATGGCCTGGCTGATGGCCGACGAACTGGTCCAGATCCGCGGCGGCCGGGGCTATGAGACCGCGGCCTCGCTGGCCGCCCGCGGGGAGCGGGCCGTCCCCGCCGAGCAGATGCTCCGCGATCTGCGCATCAACCGGATCTTCGAGGGCTCGACCGAGATCATGCATCTCCTCATCGCCCGCGAGGCCGTGGACGCCCATCTGTCGGTGGCGGGCGATCTCATCGACCCCGACAAGTCCCTCCAGGACAAGGGCAAGGCGGCCGCCAAGGCCGGTGGCTTCTACGCCCGCTGGCTGCCCGGCCTGCTCACCGGCCCCGGCCAACTGCCCCGCTCCTACCCGGAGTTCCACCCGGACGGGCACCCGGACCTCTCCCCGCATCTGCGCTACGTGGAGCGCTCGGCGCGCAAGCTGGCCCGCTCCACGTTCTACGCCATGTCGCGCTGGCAGGGCCGGATGGAGACCAAACAGGGCTTCCTCAGCCGGATCGTCGACATCGGCGCGGAGCTGTTCGCGATGAGCGCGGCCTGCGTACGGGCCGAGATGCTGCGCTCCCGCGGCGACCACGGCGTCGCCGCCTACCAGTTGGCCGACGCGTTCTGCCGGCAGGCCAGGATCCGCGCCGAGGAGCTCTTCGGACGGCTGTGGACCAACACCGACGAACTCGACCGCAAGGTGGTCTCCGGGGTGCTCTCCGGCACGTACGAGTGGCTCGAGCACGGCGTGATCGACCCCAGCGGCGACGGCCCCTGGATCGCCGACGCCACCCCCGGCCCCACCGCCAAGCGGAACGTCCACCGGCCCATCCACTGAGGAGCCGCCGAGAAGCCGCCGGAGCACGTGCTGACGGGCCCCCGGGAGCCGCGATCACCGGATCCCGGGGCTTGTCACCGAGCCGTCACCCCTTGCCCCCACAATGGGGGGATGACGGATTCCCTGGCTGACCCGCATCTGCGCGTTCCGGCGGCCACCGCCGCGGCGAGCGTGCGCGACATCGTGATCCTGGGCTCCACAGGTTCGATCGGCACCCAGGCCATCGACGTGGTGCTGCGCAACCCCGACCGCTTCCGCGTGACCGGCCTGTCCGCCGCCGGGGGACGGGCCGGGCTCCTCGCCGAGCAGGCCCACCGGCTGCGGGTGGACAGGGTCGCGGTCGCCCGGCCGGAGGCGGTGGCCGAGGTGCGCCAGGCGCTGAGCGCGCTCTACGGCGCCGGTGAGCCGCTCCCCGAGATCCTGGCGGGGCCCGACGCGGCCACCGAGCTCGCCCGCTCCCAGTGCCACACCGTGCTCAACGGCATCACCGGCTCCATCGGCCTGGCACCCACCCTGGCCGCCCTGGAGGCGGGCCGGGTGCTGGCGCTGGCCAACAAGGAATCGCTCATCGTCGGCGGCCCCCTGGTCAAGGCCGTGGCCAAGCCCGGGCAGATCGTCCCCGTCGACTCCGAGCACTCCGCGCTCTTCCAGGCGCTGCTCGGCGGCGCCCGCGAGGAGGTCCGCAAGCTGGTCGTCACCGCCTCCGGCGGCCCGTTCCGCGGCCGGACGAAGCGGGAGCTGGCCTCGGTCACCCCGGAGCAGGCGCTGGCCCACCCCACCTGGGACATGGGCCCGGTGGTCACGATCAACTCCGCGACCCTCGTCAACAAGGGCCTGGAGGTCATCGAGGCCCACCTGCTCTACGACATTCCCTTCGAGCGGATTGAGGTGGTGGTCCACCCTCAGTCGTATATCCACTCGATGGTTGAATTCACCGATGGCTCGACGCTCGCCCAGGCGAGCCCGCCCGATATGCGGATGCCCATCGCGCTCGGCCTCGGCTGGCCCGAGCGGGTGCCGGACGCCGCGCCCGGCTGCGACTGGACCAAGGCCCACACCTGGGAGTTCTTCCCCCTGGATACCGAGGCGTTCCCCTCCGTCGGCCTCGCCCGCCACGTCGGCGACCTCGGCGGCACCGCCCCGGCCGTCTTCAACGCGGCGAACGAGGAGTGCGTGGACGCCTTCCTTGACGGAAAGCTGCCGTTCAACGGAATCGTCGATACGGTCGCGGAGGTGGTGTCCGAGCACGGCACCCCGGCCGAGGGAACCCGGCTCACCGTCGCGGACGTCCTCGAGGCCGAGACATGGGCCCGCGCCCGCGCAACGGAACTGGCCGCCAGAGCGGCGAAGGCGACCCCGGAGGCTCGCGCATGACGACACTGATGACGGTCCTCGGCATAGTGGTGTTCGCCGTCGGCCTGCTGATCTCCATCGCCTGGCATGAGCTCGGCCACCTCTCCACGGCCAAGCTCTTCGGCATCCGGGTGCCCCAGTACATGGTCGGCTTCGGGCCGACCATCTTCTCCCGGAAGAAGGGCGAGACCGAGTACGGCATCAAGGCGGTTCCGTTCGGCGGCTATATCCGCATGATCGGGATGTTCCCGCCGGGCGACGACGGAAAGATCGCCGCGCGCTCCACCTCACCGTGGCGCGGCATGATCGAGGACGCCCGGTCGGCCGCCTTCGAGGAGCTCCAGCCCGGCGACGACAAGCGCCTGTTCTACACGCGCAAGCCGTGGAAGCGCGTGATCGTCATGTTCGCCGGGCCCTTCATGAACCTGATCCTCGCGGTGGTGATCTTCCTCGGGGTGATGATGAGCTTCGGGGTCAACACCCAGACCACCAATGTGGGCACGGTCTCCCAGTGCGTGGTCGCGGCCTCGGCCTCCACCGACAAATGCCCCAAGGGCGCCAAGGACTCCCCGGCCAAGGCCGCCGGTCTGCAGCCCCGGGACAAGATCGTCGCCTTCAACGGCCACCCCACCCCGGACTGGGGCGCCCTCCAGGAGGACATCCGCGAGACCACCGGCCCCGCCACGATCACCGTCGAACGGGACGGCGTCCGCAAGACCCTGCACGCCAACCTCATAGAGAACCAGGTCGCCAAGTCCGACGGGAACGGCGGCTATGTCGAGGGCGAGTTCGTCACCGCCGGCTTCCTCGGCTTCACCCCGGCCAACGGAGTGGTCCAGCAGTCCTTCGGGCAGTCCGTGGACCGTATGGGCAACATGGTCGAGGACGGCATCGACTCGATGATCGCCCTGCCCTCCAAGGTCCCGGACCTGTGGAACGCGGCCTTCGGGGACGGCGAGCGCAAGGCGGACTCCCCGATGGGCGTCGTGGGCGCGGCCCGGGTCGGCGGCGAGGTCGCCAACCTCGACATCCCGCCCTCCCAGCGGATCGCGACCATGCTCTTCCTGGTCGCCGGGTTCAACCTCTCGCTGTTCCTGTTCAACATGCTGCCGCTGCTGCCGCTGGACGGCGGTCACATCGCGGGCGCGGTGTGGGAGTCCATCCGGCGCCACACCGCCCGGCTGGTCCGGCGGCCTGACCCCGGACCGTTCGATGTGGCGAAGATGATGCCGGTCGCCTATGTGATCGCCGGAGTTTTCATCTGCTTCACGCTGCTCGTCCTGGTGGCGGACGTCGTGAACCCCGTGAAAATCTCCTGATGACGCGAGATGTCCTGAAGTTCACCTTTGGGTGGACTTCAGGAGCGCGGTGTGCTGAGGCCACGGCCGGTGCCGTAATCTCGGAGATCGGAGTCCGCTGATCTCCAGCCACGCACACACCTTGGGGTTACGAACCAGATGACTGCGATTTCGCTAGGAATGCCGTCCGTACCGGCCAAGCTCGCCGAGCGCAGGGTCAGCCGGAAGATCCAGGTCGGATCGGTGGCCGTGGGCGGCGACGCGCCGGTCTCGGTGCAGTCGATGACGACGACGGTGACGGCGGACATCGGTGCGACGTTGCAG
>NZ_JBHYVB010000030.1:0-78733 GCF_042750115.1 Streptomyces sp. NPDC059455 | reverse complement strand
GTTGCGGGGCCTGAGGCGTAGCCCGGTCCAGGACCCGGGGCGGAGCCCCGGTTGCGGGGGCTGGGGCGGAGCCCCGGTGCGGGGGCTGGGGCGGAGCCCCGGTGCGGGGGCTGGGGCGGAGCCCCGGTGCGGGGGCTGGGGCGGAGCCCCGGTTTCGGGAAGGGGCGGGGAGGGGAGCAGCCCGCCGCAGGCGCCAAGCTCCGCCGGACTCTCCCCACGGCCACCGGAAGGCTGCCGCCCCGCTGCACAACGGGGAGAGCACCGCGGAGCGGCAGCGGCCGAGCCGGGAGACTCGGCCGAGCCGCGGGGGCGTGGGATGTTCCCCGGCGGCTCCTCACACCTCTACGGACCCCATCGGTGCCCTGTTCACCTTTTGTCCGATGGTGAGCACCCGCGCACGAGGGCGCCCGGACCCCAACCCCCCGCCCCCCGAATTGCCGTGGCGTGATCGTCTTGCCAGGCTGTCCCCCATGCCGACCACCACCCTGTCCGACCTTGTCGACGAACTGCTCTCCGGGACCCGCCCGCTGCCGATCCTCTCCGCGGGCGTCCCCGTGCTCCGGCGACCGGCCCTGCCGTACGAGGGCCAGCTGGCCGCGGACCAGCTGGACCGGCTGCTGACGGCGATGCGGGAAGCCATGCACTCCGCGCCCGGAGTGGGGCTCGCGGCCCCGCAGGTCGGTGTGCCGCTGCGGCTGGCGGTGATCGAGGACCCGGCGGAGGTGACGACCGAGGTGCGCGAGGCGCGCGGTCGGGTGCCGCAGCCGTACCGGGTGCTGGTCAATCCCCGTTACGAACCGGTCGGCGACGGCCGGGCGGCCTTCTTCGAGGGGTGTCTGAGCGTCCCCGGCTGGCAGGCCGTGGTCGGCCGCCCGGACCGGATCCGGCTGCGCGGGCAGGACGAGACGGGACGGGAGCTGGACGAGGAGTTCACCGGCTGGCCCGCGCGGATCGTCCAGCACGAGACCGACCACCTCGACGGCGTCCTCTATCTGGATCTGGCCGAAACCCGCTCCCTGTCCTCGGCCGAGGCGGTAAGTGACTACTGGTCCCAGCCCACCCCCGCCACCGCGGCCCATTCACTGGGTTTTCCGCTGCCGAGCGCCACCGGCGCCGCCGATGACAGCGGCGGCACCGGCGCTACCGCTCCGTAACCACGGCCGACCTGCGGCATGTTTTCGTCATCGACTGGCAGTCGCCGAATCACCGCACGGACACTGTGACGTACGTCGCCACGGCAAGACTGGTGGACGCCCCGGTACGCGCCGCCTCCGCGTACCACGGCGAGTGAGGCGTTTCTTCCGCTCTTCCCCAGTCCCCACCGCTCCTGACTTCCCTCGAACGGAGAACAGGAATGTCCGTGCTCACGACGTCCACAACGGCGCCCACCAGCTCGTACGTCACCTCGATCGCCCACACGCAGGAGCAGATCCACGCCGCGCAGCGGCTGCGCTACCAGGTGTTCGGCGAGGAGAGGGGCGGCCGGCTGGACGCGGCGGTCGACGGCCGCGACGTGGACGAGTTCGACGAGGTCATGGACCACCTGATCGTCACCGACACGTCGACGGGCACCGTGGTCGGCACCTACCGGCTGCTTCCTCCGGGGCGCAGTGAGCGGCTCTACTCGGACACCGAGTTCAATCTGCACGGTCTTCCGGCCGAGGTCCGCTCGTCCATGGTCGAGGCCGGCCGCGCGTGTGTGCACGCCGACCACCGCTCGGGTGCCGTCATCAACCTGATGTGGGCCGGTCTGGCCCGCTATGTACTGCTGTCCGGCCACCGCTACCTCGCGGGCTGCGCCTCGGTGCCGCTGGCCGAGGGCGAGCAGGCCGCCGCCAACGCCTGGCTGCTCGGCACCACCAAGCACGCCGCCCCGCCGGAGATGCGGGTCCACCCGCTCGACCCCTGGATACCCTCGCGGCCGCTGGACGGCGAGCCCAGCTACGCCGATCTGCCGCCGCTGCTGCGCGGGTATCTGCGGGTGGGCGCCTGGATGTGCGGCTCCCCGCAGCACGACCGGGCCTTCAACGACGCCGACTTCTTCGTGCTGCTCGACACCGAGCGGATGAACGACCGTTACCGCCGCTACTTCCTGGGTGAATCCCAGTGACCGTCCCGGCCCCGATGAGTCTGCCCGCACACGCCTGGGCGGCCTGGTCGCCGTGCACCACCGGCTGTGTCGCCCACGCCGCCGACCGCGTCCCGGCCACCCGGGTCGCCCGGCGGGCCGCGGTCTTCGGCCGGGCGGTGCTGGGCGCGCTGGTGTCCGGCCGGCGGATCGCCGAGCCCGAGACGCTGCGGGCGCGGGCGGCGGCGCTGCTGGACTCCCTGGGCATCCGGCTGGAGGTGGCGGGCGACAGCACGCTCAGCGCCCCGGGGACCACCGGCACGCTGATCGTGGCGAACCACATCTCCTGGATCGACATCCTCGCGCTGCTGTCGATAGAGCCCGTGGTCATGCTGGCCAAGCGGGAGATCGCGGGCTGGCCGCTGATCGGCCCGATGGTCACCCGCGCGGGGACGCTGTACATCGACCGCGACTCGCTGCGCGAACTCCCCGCGACCGTACGGGAGATGGCGGCCCGGCTGCGCGACGGCCAGTCGGTGATGGCCTTCCCGCAGGGCATCACCTGGTGTGCTGGCACCGGCGGCAGCTTCCGCCGGGCCACCTTCCAGGCCGCGCTGGACGCGGGCGCGCCGGTGCGCCCGGTGACCCTGGACTACGTCCAGCACGGCGCCCCGACCACGGTGGCCGCCTTCGTCGGCGAGGACGACTTCGGCCACTCGCTGCGCCGGGTGATCCGCGCCGACGGGCTCACGGTGCGGGTGAATGTGCACCAGCCGCTGCGGCCGATGCGGGACGTCGACGACCGGCGCCGGGTCGCGGCGCAGGCCCAGGCGACCGTGTGCGGGGCGCGGCTGCCCCTCCATCACGAGGTCGCCGCCCTCGGGCTGGCACGCTGAGAAACCCTCGGGCCGGCAAGCCGAGTCCGTTCCCCCCGGGTCCCGTCCCGTCCCGTCCACGGACGGCGCCCGGGGCGGCTCGGCCCGGTGTCCGCTCAGCCCTCCATCCGCAGGTCCTTGACCCGGCGGATCTTGCCCACGGAGCGCTCCAGCGTCTCCGGGTCCACGACCTCCACCTCGACCGTGAGCCCCACCCCGTCCTTGACTCCCCGCGCGATCGCCGTGGCGGCGTCCGCGCGCCGCTCGGGGCCGACCCCGGGGCGTGCCTCGATCCGCACCGCCATATGGTCCATCCGGCCGCGTCGGGTCAGCTCGAGCTGGAAGTGCGGGGCCACCGACGGGACCCTCAGCACGATCTCCTCGATCTGGCTGGGGAAGACATTGACCCCGCGCACGATGAGCATGTCGTCGCAGCGGCCGGTGATCTTCTGGATGCGCCGGAAGGCGGGGCGGGCGGTGCCGGGCAGCAGCCGGGTGAGATCCCGGGTGCGGTAGCGGATGACGGGGAGCGCCTCCTTGGTGAGGGTGGTGAAGGTCAGCTCCCCCTCCTCGCCACCGGGCAGCACCTCATCGGTGAGCGGGTCCACGATCTCGGGGTAGAAGTGGTCCTCCCAGACGTGCAGCCCGTCCTTGGTCTCCACGCACTCCTGGGCCACCCCCGGGCCCATCACCTCCGAGAGCCCGTAGATGTCCACCGCGTGGATGTCCATGCGCTCCTCTATCTCCCGGCGCATCTCCTCCGTCCAGGGCTCGGCTCCGAAGATGCCGACCTGGAGGGAGGTGGAGCGGGGGTCGACGCCCTGCCGCTCGAACTCGTCCAGGAGCGTCAGCAGATAGGAGGGCGTGATCATGATGATCTCGGGCCTGAGGTCCTGGATGAGCCGCACCTGCCGGGCGGTCATCCCCCCGGAGGCGGGGATGACGGTGCAGCCGAGCCGCTCGGCGCCGTAGTGGGCGCCGAGGCCACCGGTGAACAGGCCGTACCCGTAGGAGATGTGCACCTTGTGGCCGGGGCGGCCGCCGGCCGCACGGATCGAGCGGGCGATCACCTCCGCCCACACCGACAGGTCGTGCTCGGTGTAGCCGACGAGGGTGGGGCGGCCGGTGGTGCCGCTGGAGGCGTGGAGCCGCCGCACCTCGCTCTGCTCCACGGCGAACATCCCGAAGGGGTAGCTGTCGCGCAGATCGGCCTTGGTGGTGAAGGGGAACCGGGCCAGGTCCTCCAGGGTGCGGCAGTCCTCGGGGCCGACCCCGGCCTCGCGGAACTTCTTGCGGTACACCTCGACGTGGTCGTACGCATGGCGCAAGGTGGCGCGCAGCCGGGTGAGCTGAAGAGCCCTCAGCTCCTCGGGGCTCATCCGCTCGGCGTCGTCGAGCGGAGCCCCGCTCAGCGGTTCCACCATGGCCGTCCACCACCTCCGGATGCCGACCGAACATTCGGTTACCGTTCGGGCGCGGTCCAGTAATCCAGCATCCGACCTGGGTGTCAAGGGTCCGGACATCCCCGTGCGCGCCCGGCCCGGCGGAGACCGGCGCGGAACGGCGCGGAACGGCGCGGAACGGCGCGGAACGGCGCGGAACGGCGCGAGGCCGGTGAACGATCGGCGCCCTCCATTCGTACCCGTAGACGCGAGGGACACAGCCGCACCCCGAATCCGACGACGCGAGAGGGCCTTTCATGTACGACGCCGCCGATGCCGACGCTCCGCACCCGGTCCGGACCGCCGACCGCGCCCCGCGCCGCCACGGCCCGCGCGCGGTAGCGGTCGTGGCGGCCGCGGGCGCGCTGCTCGCCATCGCGGGATGCGGCGGCGGGGACGGTAAGGCGGACGCCAAGGCGGAGACCGGGGGGAACGCCGCACGGCCGAGCGCGAGCGCCAGTCCCACGCCCAAGGCCGCGCGGGTGGAGCAGCTCGCCTCGGCCGCCGGGTGCAAGCCCGAGTTCACCACCAAGGTGGACGACTACCGCCAGGCCGTCTGCAAGAACTCCAAGGGCAAGTTCCTCTTCGTCGACTTCGCCACCGCCAAGAACCAGCGCGACTGGCTGGAGACCGCGCAGATGTACGGCGGCGTCTATCTGGTCGGCAACCGCTGGGTGCTGTCGTCCTCGCCCCGGAAGAACATGGAGAAGTTCCGGGAGCGGTTCGGCGGCACCATCGAGGAGGGCACCTCCTACGGGGGTGCCTCCGGCACCTCCAAGTGATTTACCCGTCCATTACTCGCCGCCGATCCCGTGTCCGGCGGCTCTCTCCCCTCCCCGCCCCTTCCCGAACCAGGGGCTTCGCCCCTGGACCCCGGGTTAAGGGGCGGAGCCCCACCACGCGGCGGAGCCGCATATCGATCCGGCGGGAGGGGGCGGAACCCCGGTCCGAGGTCTGGAACCCCAGTCCGAGATCTGGGGCAAAGCCCCCGCCCCGAGCCCGAGACGAAGCCCTCAGTCCGGGGCCCCGGCCGAGGTCTGGGGCGGAGCCCCGACCCGGGCCCGGGGGCGCAACCCCGACCCGGGGCCCGGAGCGCAACTCCGGCCCGAGGTCTGGGGCGGAGCCCCAGTTTCGGGAAGGGGCGGGGAGGGGAGCAGCCCGCCGTAGGCGCTAGACGTCGGCGAGCGCCCGCAGCGTGGCCGCCTCCCGGGGCAGCAGCCGCTCATCGTCCTCCGGTACGAACTCCAGCAGGACATCCAGCGGCGGGCCGTCGGCGGACAGCTCGGCTCGGTGCGCGAGCAGCCGCTCGAAGGCGCTGCGCCACAGCGGGGCGCGGGCGGTCAGCGGCAGCCGGGTGGTTCCGGGCCACCAGGAGAAGGCGTGCACCGCGGCGATCCGGTCCCCCAGCGCGTCCAGCCCCTTCAGCGCCTCGGCGTCGGGCATGTCGACGGGCGGCTGCCAGTACGTGGCGACGTCGGCGCGGTCCACCTCCTCCAGCAGCCGGAGGGTGTGGTCCGCGCCGTCGGTCAGGGTGTTGCGGTGGAACTCATAGGCGAGTTCGACCCCCGCGTCCGCGGCGAGCGCGGCGGCGCGCCGGGTGTCCTCGACCACCGCGCGGCGCCCCTCGGCCGGGGTCTCCTCCGTGCCCGTGACGCCCGCCCAGATCCGGATGCGCGGTGCGCCGAGCGCCACGGCTGAGCGGAGCACCGCGTCGAACTCCTCCGGATCGCTGTGTCCGGCACGGTAGTAGGAGCCGTACGAGGCGACGGCGAGCCCGGCGTCCACGGTGGCGTCGCGGACCCGCCGGGCGGTGACCTCGTCGCCGGGCGGCACATGGACGTCACCGCCCCATTCGACGCACTCCAGACCCGCTCCGGCCACGGCGGCGATCACCCGGTCCGGGTCGAGCCGGCGCAGGGTCACCGAGCAGATGCCGAGCCGCGTCACGCCCCCACCTCCGTGACGGTGGGCGCGTCGCCCGCGCCGAAGTCCACCACGAAGGCCCCGCCGTCCGCCGGACGTACGGTGACCGCGAGCCCGTTCACCTCGGCGGTGGCGAGATCGGCGAGCGGGGCCGGGTCGCGCTCCCCGGTGAGCGAGGCCAGCGCGACGAAGAGGGTGCCGGAGGGGTCCTCGCCCACGGTGCCGGTGAGTTCGGGGACCAGGGCCCACGGCCCGTACGCGGTGCCCTGCGGCGCCCGGACCGCGGTGGCGGTCGCCCAGCCGTGCAGTCCGAGGAGCTGACCGGTCACCTCGCCCCCGTCCAGCCGTATCTCGGCGCCCTCCTCGGTCTCCGCGGGGGTGCCCGGGGGCAGGGCGACGGCCCAGCCGCTGTGGTGGATCCGGGTCCCGGCGGGGACGCCCGCGGTGCGGTGGATTCGCACTTCGAGGCGGCCGCGGACGAGGGTCAGGCTGTCGATGCGGATCGAGGGCACCTTGGGGCCGCCGTCGGGGAAGGCGGGGGTGTGGGAGGAGGCGAGCCAGTCGGGGCCCGCGGCCAGGGGGTGGACGCGCAGCCGGGCGGTGCGCACACCGCGCTCTTCGAGCGCGATGTGGTTGTCGGGGGTGTTGTCCGCGCTGGTGGGACCGGTGCGGGTGGAGTAGGCGAGCCGGGCGTAGAGCGGATCGGCGGGCCCGTGCTCGGCCTCCCAGGGGCGGAGCTTGTAGCTGCCGTGGTTGTGCAGCCGCACCAGCCCGTCCCGGCCCGTGGTCTGGACGAGGAACCCGGCGGCGGGCAGCGCCAGCGCCCGGTCCGGCCCCTCGGCGGGCGCGGCCTCCTCGGTCGCGGTCCACACCGGGTGGTCGGGCGGGAGCAGCAGGGCGAGGAACCCCTTGGAGGCCCAGTAGGGCGAGCCGGGCCCGGAGTAGCGCTGCAGGGTCGCGGCGTGCGGCCCGTACCAGCCCAGGCTCAGCACCCCGTCCTCGGTCAGGGCCCCGCGGTCCAGGAAGTGGCGCAGCGCTCCGCTGAGGAGGCGGCGGGTCGTGCCGGGGGCGAGGGGGGTGTGGCCGGTGAGGGCGCCGAGTGCCACCGAGGCTCCGGCGGCGAAGCGGTAGGTGAGGGAGCGGCCGTGGTGGATGGGGGCGCCGTCGGCGTCGAAGAGCAGCGAGAAGCCTTCGAGGAAGGTGCGCAGCCGGGGGCCGAGCCGGTCCAGGAGTACCCCGTCGCCCGCGAGATGGGCGTGGAGCAGCGGGTACATGTGCAGCGCCCAGCCGTTGTAGTGGTCGAACGACCGCCCGTCGCCGTCGGAGTACCAGCCCTGGCCCTGGTACCAGCCCTCCAGCAGGCCGAGCCCCCGCTCGATGGCGCGGGCCGTCTCGGCGTCGCCGCGTCCGACGGACTCCAGGAAACCGGCCACGGTGAGGGGGAAGAGGTACCAGTTGTTCGGGGAGGGCTGGTGGCGCAGCGCCCCGCGCAGCCACTCCTCGGTGCGGTCCTGGGCGTCGGACGGCAGGGCCTCCCAGGTCCACGGCGCGGTGAGCCGCAGGCCCAGGGCCACGGACGCGGACTCCACCATGGGCTGGCCCTGGGCCCCGTGATGGCCGATCACCGGCCAGGACTCGGCGTCCTCGCGCCCGGGGGTGAGGGTGCCGCGGGCGATCCCCTCGGTGTAGCGCTCCAGGATGCCGTGCTGGTCCTTGCCCGAGGCCCCGGCGCCGCGGAAGGCGGCGAGCAGGAAGGTGCGGGCGAACCCTTCGAGCCCGTCGGAGCGCACCCCGGACCTGGACGGCGGGCCGGGCAGGTCGATCAGGGCCTGGCCGGGGGTGGCGTAGCGGAGGGCGGCGTGCAGCATGCCGTCCGCGGCGGCCTCCCAGTGGGCGCGGGTGTAGCCGGTGTGGGGGCTGAGGGTGCGGTCGTCGGCGGGGAGGAGGAAGGGGAGTTCGGGCATGGTGGGGTGGGCCTCCTGGGGTCGCGGGACGTTGGAGGGCGCGCGGATGGGTGGGGTGGCGCGCCCTCTCATGCCGAGCGGTCGAGGATCTCCGGTCGTACGGGGTGGGCGAAGGGGCGGCCGGTGACGTAGTGCTCGATCTCGCCGATGGCGAGGTCGGCCAGGCGGCGCAGCTCACCGCTCTTGGACCCGGCGATATGCGGGGTGATGAGCGCGTTGTCGCAGTCGTACAGCGGGGAGTCGGCGGGCAGCAGCTCCGGCACGGTGACGTCGAGGACGGCGCGGATCCGCCCGGCCACCACCTCCTCGGTCAGCGCCTCCTGGTCCACCACCGCCCCGCGCGCGGTGTTGATGAGCGTGGCGCCGTCCGGCATGGCGGCCAGCAGCTCCCGGCTGACCAGCCCCTGGGTGGCGGGCAGCAGGGGGGTGTGGACGCTGATGACATCGCTGCCGGCGAAGAGTTCCCGCAGGGGCACCTGGCGCGCCCCGAGCTCCTTCGCCTCCTGAGCGGTGACATACGGGTCGTACAGCAGGAGGTCGAGGTCGTACGGGCGCAGCAGCTCGATCACCAGGCGGCCGATGGCGGAGGCGCTGAGGATGCCCACCGTCCGGCGGTAGTTGCCCGCGTCCGGATAGCGCTCGTTCCAGTCGATCGTGCGTCGCTCGGCGCGGTAGTCCCGGGCGATGTCCAGGACGCGCTTGTTGGACAGCAGGATCATGGCGACGGTGTACTCGGCGACGGGCACGGCGTTGGCCGCGGCCGCCGAGGAGACCTCGATGCCGCGCTCCCAGCAGGCGTCGGTGATGTGGTGGCGCACGGTGCCCGCGGTGTGGACCACGGCGCGCAGCCGGGGCGCGGCGTCGAGCGTGCCGTGGTCCAGGGGCGGGCAGCCCCAGCCGGTGACCAGCAGTTCGGTGTCGGCGAGGGCGCGGCGGGCGGCCGGGGTGGTGAAGTCGTCGAGGACGAGGCCGGGGTCGAGGTCGAGGAGGTCGATGAGCCGGTCCAGACTCGCGGGCCCGAGCACCTGCCGGGCGGACCGCTCGGCCATGGCCAGGACGGCACGGGGGCGGCGGCGGGCGGAGAGGTGGGTTGCGGTCACTTGACGCTCCCTGCGGTCAGTCCGGACTTCCAGTAGCGCTGCAACAGGACGAACGCCACGATCAGCGGCACGACGGCGAGCAGTGAGCCGATGACCACGAGGGGGTAGTACTCGGGCGAGACGGTGGCGGCGCTGTTCCAGGTGTAGAGGCCGAGGCTGAGCGGATACAGATGCTGGTCGGAGAGCATCACCATCGGAAGGAAGAAGTTGTTCCAGATGGCCGTGAGCTGAAAGAGGAAGACGGTCACGAACCCGGGCCCGAGCATCCGCAGGCTGACCCGCACATAGGTCTGCAGCTCGCCCGCGCCGTCGACCCGGGACGCCTCCAGCACCTCGTTGGGCACATAGCCGCTGCTGAGCAGGCGGGCGAGATAGACGCCGAAGGGGTTGAAGAGCACCGGGATGAAGACCGCCCAGAAGGTGTTGACCATCCCGATCTCGGAGGCCACCAGATAGAGCGGAAGGGCCAGCACGGTCGGCGGCACCATGACACCGGTGAGGACGAGCCCGAAGAACTTCTCCTTGTGCCGGAACTCGTACTTGTCGAAGGCGTAGCCCGCGGCGACGCTGATGAGCGAGCCGACCAGGGCCCCGACGACCGCGTACAGCAGGCTGTTGACGTACCACTCGCCGTAGAGCCCGCCGTCCATGGAGAACAGGTCGGAGAGGTTGCGGCCGAAGGAGAAGTCGCCGAGCGAGAAGATGTCGCTGCCGAAGAGGGCGTCGGCGTTCTTGGTGGACGCCAGCACCAGCCACAGCGCGGGCAGCATGGTGTAGAGGGCGGCGATCAGGACCACGGCGTTGGCGATGCCGCGGCTGGTCAGCTTGGAGCCGCCGAAGGGCTTGCCGAGCGGCTTGGACGGTCCCCGGGAGGGGTTCACGGGGGTGGTGGGTGTGGTCGTGGTCATCACGCTCTCCGTTCCCGGCGGCCCGACCAGCGCGTCACGGCGTACGACAGGACGCAGGTGACGATCAGGAGGATGACGGAGGCCGCGGAGGCGAGTCCGTAGTTGTTGCGGCGGAAGGCCGCGTCGTAGATGTACATGTTCGGGGTGAAGCGGGAGTTGACCATCGGGGTGGCCTGGTTCATCAGCATGGGCTCGGTGAACAGCTGCAGCGCGCCGATCAGGGAGAACATGCACACCATCACCACGGAGCCCCGGATGATGGGCACCTTGACCTGGAGCGCGGTGCGGATGCCGCCGGCGCCGTCGATGGTCGCCGCCTCGATCACCTCACGCGGCAGCGCCTGGAGCGCGGCATAGAAGATGATCATGTTGTAGCCGAGGCCGCTCCACAGGGCGATGTTGACGATCGACGGGAGCACGGTGTGCAGGCCGAGGAAGTCGACGGTGATGTCGGCCTGCGCGAAGAGCTTGATGACCGGGCTGAGCCCCGGGGTGTAGAGGTACAGCCAGATGACGGCCGCGATGATGCCGGGGACGGCGTGCGGTAGGTAGAGCAGCATCTGCGAGGTCCGGCGCAGCCGGATGAGGCCCGAGTCGAGCAGCAGGGCGAGCGCGAGGGCGCTGACGACCACGGTGGGAACGAAGATCACGCAGTAGAGGGCGATGGTGCCGAACCCGGAGAGGAAGCTGGGGTCCTGCAGCACCGCGAGATAGCTGCGCAGTCCGGTGAAGACGGTCTCCCCGCCGCCGAAGCCGAGGCCGCTGTGGTCCTCGCCGAAGAAGCTGAGGTAGATGGCGTAGCCGACGGGGACGAGGAACACGGCGATGAGCAGTGCCGTGAAGGGAGTCAGCAGAACGGTTGCGGCGATCCGCTGCTGGCGCCGTCCGATTCTGCGGGGCGGGTCGGCGGCGGCCGCCTGTGGCGGCGCCGTCCGTCTTGAGGACGTGACTGTGCTCACGGGGTACCTCGGCTCAGGCTTGGTGAGTGCGGCTCTTGAAGGTTCGGTGTGAGGTGGCGGGGCGGGCTCAGTCGGTGGTGACCGACAGGCCGAGGCTCTTCAGGTCGGGCATGGTTCTGTTCTGGGCTTCGCGCAGGGCCTCCAGGACGGTGCCGCTGCCGACCCCGGCCCGGGCGAGCCCGTCGTCGCCGGAGGTGGTGGTCGACACCATCCGCGGCCCCCACTTCCAGCTGGAGGTGATCATCTTGGCCTGCTTCCCGAAGAGACCGAAGATGTCCTGTCCGGAGAAGTAGCTGGTGTCCATCTCCTTGCGGGCGACCGGGACCAGGCTGGGCACGGACGGGAAGGCGCTGCTGACACCACTGGCGAGCTTGGCCTTCAGCGCGTCGGGGCTGGTCACCATCCAGGAGATGAACTCCATGGCCTCCTTGGGGTGCCGGCTGTCCTTGGTGACCATGAAGGTCGAGCCGCCCTGCGTGCTCACCTTGGGCTTCGCCGGGTCCCACTGCGGCATCGGCGCGATGGCCCATTTGCCCTTGCCATCGGGGGTGGACGCCATCATCGAGCCCGCGGCCCAGGCGCCGGCCAGATAGCCGGACGTCTCACCGCTGCGCAGATGGGCCCGCCACTGCTGGCTGGAGCCGGGTTCGACGCGCACCAGGTCGTCGTCCTTCAGCCGCTGCCAGTAGCCGGCGACCTTGCGGGTGGGGGCGTCGTCCATGGAGACGCGCCAGGTGTCGTTGGAGGTCTGGTACCACTGGGCCCCGGCCTGCCAGGCGTACCCGGCCATGTAGAGGGTGCCGCCGGTGGTGAAGAGGCTGGCGATACGGGAGCGGGGCTGGGCCTTCTTGAGCTTGCGGGCCGAACTCTCGAACTCCGCCCAGGTCTTGGGGACCGGGATGTGGTTCTTGGTGAAGATGTCCTTGCGATACAGGAAGACCATCGGCTCGATGTCCACCGGTACGGCGTAGGTGCGCCCGTCGAAGGTGGTGAGGTCCAGCGCCTGCGGCAGGATCTTGCGGCGTACCGAGTCGGGCAGCAGCTTGGTGATGTCCCGGGGCACGCCGTCGATGGTGAAGCTGGGCAGCTGGGGGTATTCGATGGTGGCGACATCGGGGGCGTTGTCCGCGCGGGCGGCGTTGCTGAGCTTGGCCCAGCCGCCCTGCTCGCCGGAGGGGACCTGCTGGAAGTCCACCTTGATGTCGGTGTGGGTGCGGTTGAACTCGTCGACGACCTCCTGGCTGCCGCGCAGCGCCGACCAGAAGGTGAGGCGCACGGGACCGTCACCGACGGTGTCGGACCCGCGGCTTGTGGAGCAGCCCGCCAGGATGAGGACGAGCAGCGTGAGCAGTGCGGTGGTACCCGCCGTAGCCCGGTGTCCGGGCATCGGGCGTCCTGGGCGTCTGTGGCCAGGCATGGACCCTCCCCTGATTCAACGGTGGAGTCAGAGGGAATCCTGATCGCTTGACTGAAAAGCCGTCAATACATCGAACAGAAGAAACTGAAGCGGTCAAACGCTCAGTGAAGCGGGGCGGTGGAATCCCGGACCACCAGCTCCGGCAGCAGCTCCAGATGGCGGGCGGCACCGGCCCACCGCCCGGCCCGGGTCCGCTCCAGCTGCCGGGTCAGCAGCTCCAGCGCCGCCTGCCCCACCTCCCCCTTGGGCGGGGCCACCGCCGTCAGCGCGATCTGCCCCATGTCGGCGACCACATCGTTGTAGGCCACCACCGAGCAGTCGCCCGGCACCTCGACGCCCGCCTCCCGCAGCCGCTGGACCAGCACCAGCGCGTCCATGTCGCCGTGGATCAGCGCGGCGGTGGCCCCGGCGCGGCGCACCGCGCCGACCAGGTCGGCCTCCCGCTCCTCGCGCGGACGGGGATCGGGCCCCGCGGTGCGCGAGCTGAGCATCACCGGGCACGCCTCACTGATGCCGCGGGCCGCGGTCTGCGCGGCGAACTCCGACCGGATCACCCGCGCGGTGGGGCTGTCGTCGCGCGCCGCCAGCACGATCCGCCGATGCCCCAGCGAGATCAGGTGCTCCAGCGCCAGATGCACCCCGTAGGCGTGGTCCGAGCGCACACAGTCCAGCCCGTAGATCGCGCTGCCCCGGTGGGGCCGGCGCTCCACCAGCACCACGGGGACCTCCAGGGCGGCGAGCCAGGTGTGGTCCGCCCGTGCCCCCGCCTCGGTGCGCCAGCGCGGGGCGAGCAGCAGCCCCCGCGCCCCCGCGTCCAGCGCCTGGCGGACCGCGCGCTCGGTGCCGCGCTCGTCCGCGGCGATGTGCAGCGCGAGCCGCAGCCCGGTCTTCTCGGCGGCCCCCCGCGCCGCCTGGACGACCTCGGTGAGATAGGTGTTGCCCACCGGGACCACCATGCCGATGGTGTCGCCGGTGGTGGTGGACTCCGTAGGCATCGGCCGCAGCGAGCGCGCCACCCCGTGACCGCGGCGCAGCTCCCCGCGCTGGGCCAGCTCCTCCACGTCCCGCCGTACGGTGACGACGGACACCGCCAGCTCATCCGCGAGATCGGTGATCCGGGCGCTGCCCCGGGCCTCCACGAGGGCCGCGATCCGTGCCTGCCGCTTCTGCGCCGGCTCCCGCATGTTCCCCACCTCCGACGCGATCGGCTTTCGTCTTCCTATCGAAACACCGCCATAGTAGCGATCATTCGATCAGAAAACAGTCGGCGATGGCCGGGGCGGTCAGCGGTCGGTGATCCCCCGCGCCCGCAGGGCCGACCGCAGCGCCCGAGTCGCGTAGTACGTCCGCGATTTGACGGTTCCGGTGGGCACCCCGAGCGCCAGGGCCGCCTGGCTCACACTGCGGTCCAGATAGTGCAGATGCAGCAGCACCTCCCGCTGCGGGGGCGCCAGGTCCGCCAGGGCGTCCCACACCACCCGGGCGGTGAGCGTCTGATCGACCGCGTCCGGCGCGGCCAGCAGCGCCATGTCCGCCTCACCGGCCATCTCCATCCGCGGCTCCACCTGGTCCTGGTGGGCGTCGCCGGCCAGATCGCCGACCAGATCGCTCACCACCGTGAACAGCCGGTGGCGGGCGGTGGCGTCCATGGGGCCGACGTCCATCGGCCGCTGCCAGGCCCGGATCGCCACCTCCTGCACGATGTCCTGGGCCCGGTGCCAGTCCCCGCCCAGTAATCGGGCCGCCAGCCGGAGCAGCGCCGAGCCATGACGCCGGTACAGCGTCTTCACGAAGGTGTCGGCGTCGGTCATGACGGCCGCCGCGTTGATGTCCATCGTCCCGTTCCCCCCGAGGCGAATGTGTCGATGGCGGGAGCGTAAAAGAAGGGGACGCCGATTGAGTGACGAAAGTCTGACGTCACACCACGGCCGGAAGAGCACGGTGCCCGAAACGGGCTCGACTAAGATCCCCAGTTGTGCGATTTACGGTGTTAGGCCCGGTCAGGGCGTGGCGCGAGGGCGCCGAACTGGAGCTGGGCCCGCCCAAACAGCGAGCCCTGCTGGCGCTGTTGCTGGTGCGGGCCGGACAGCCGGTAGCGCTCAGCGAGATCGTCGACGTCCTCTGGGCACAGGATCCGCCGAGCACCGCGGTGAATGTGGTGCACCGCCATGTGGGTTCGGTGCGTCGGTTGCTGGAACCGGGCCTGGCGGCGCGGGCGGAGGGCAGCCGGCTGGTGCGCAGCTCCGGCGGCTACCGGCTGAACGCCGACCCGGACGCGCTGGATCTGCTGCGCTTCCGGCGCTTGAGCGAATCGGCCCGGCGCACCGCCGCCGAGGGGGAGCCGGAGCGGGGGGCGGAGCTCTTCGCCCAGGCGCTCGCCCTGTGGCAGGGGCCGACCGCCACCGGAGTCCCCTCCGAGATCCAGACCCATCCCGTCTTCTCCGGTGTCGACCGTGAACTTCTGGCCATCGCCAAGGAGGCCGCCATCGCGGCGCTGGCCTCCGAGGTGCCGGAGCAATTGCCCACCGTGCTCCAGCAGTTCGCCGCCCACCACGCGCTGGACGAGACCCTCCAGGCCCAGCTGATCCGGGTGCTCGCCACCACCGGACGGCGGGCCGAGGCGCTGGAGGTCTTCGCCACGGCGCGGAACCGGCTGGCGGACCAGCTCGGCGTGGCGCCCGGCCCGGAGTTGCGCGCCGCCCACCGCGAGGTGGTGCCCCGGTCGACCCCGGCCCCCGCCGAGCCGGTCCAGCCAACCCCTCCGGCGACGCCGCCCACCCCGGCGGTCCGCCCGGCGCAACTCCCGCCCGATCTGCCCGCGTTCAGCGGTCGTCACAACGAACTCGCCGGTATCCACGCCCTGCTGCCCGAGGGCGCCGGGGTCGCCTCACCGGCCCCGCTGGTGATCAGCGCGATCGACGGGATGGCCGGGATCGGCAAGACCGCGCTGGCCGTGCACTGGGCGCACCGGATCGCCCACCGTTTCCCGGATGGACAGCTCTACGCCAATCTGCGCGGCTTCGATCCGACCGGTTCGATGATGTCGCCGAACGAGGCGCTGCGCGGATTCCTCCATGCGCTGGGCCTTCCGCCGAGCCGGGTGCCCACGGGTCTGGACGCCAAGACCGCGCTGTACCGCAGTCTGCTGGCGGGGCGGCGGATGCTGGTCCTGCTGGACAATGTGGTGGACTCCCAGCACGTACGGCCGCTGCTGCCCGGCTCCCCCGGCTGTCTGACCATCGTCACCAGCCGCAATCAGCTGCACGGGCTGATAGCGAGCGAGGGGGCCCGTCCTCTTACTCTGGGGCCGCTGTCGTCGGCCGAGTCCCATGAGGCACTCGTCCGGCGGCTGGGCACGGACCGGGTCGCCGCGGAGCCGCAGGCGGTGGCGACCATCATCCGGCTGTGCGGGCGGCTGCCGCTCGCACTGGCGGTGGTGGCCGCCCGCGCCGCGACCCGTCCCTCCTTTCCCCTTTCTTCTGTCGCCGCGGAGTTGCGCGAGAGCCAGGGCAACCTCGACGCGTTCGCGGGCGCCGATCCGAGCACCGACGCACGGAGCGTCTTCTCCTGGTCCTACCGGGCGCTGGAGCCGGAGGCCGCCCGGCTGTTCCGGCTGCTGGCCCTGCACCCTGGGCCCGAGGTCTCCACCGCGGCGGCCGCGAGCCTGGCCGGGCTGCCGCTCCGGGTCACCCGGGCCCTGCTGGCCGCGCTCACCCGCGCCCATCTGCTGGTGGAGCACGACCCGGGCCGCTACACCTTCCACGATCTGCTGCGGGCCTACGCCATGGAGCTGGTCCAGGACCATGAGGCGGAGGAGATCCGCCAGGACGCCCGGCACCGGATGTTCGACCACTATCTGCACACCGCGCGCACCGCCGCCACGCGGCTCGCCCCGCACCGGACCGAACCGCTGCCCGTGTCCCCGGCCCGGCCCGACGCGGCGCCCGAGCACCTCGGCGGCCAGGAGCGCGCCGAGGCATGGCTGTCGGCCGAGCGCTGCGTACTGCTGTCGGTCGTCGAGCACGCGCGCGACCACGGATTCCCGACCCACGCCTGGCAGTTGGCCGTGACGCTGGAGCTCTTCCTGGACCGGCGCGGCCACTGGCAGGAGCAGACCGCCATCCAGCGCACCGCGCTGGGGGCGGCCCGGGCCCTGTCCGATCGGCTCGGCCAGGCGCACAGCCACCGCACCCTGGGCTTCGCCGAGGGACGGCTGGGCCGGTACGAGGAGGGGTACGGCCAGCTGGAGCGGGCGCTGGAGCTGTTCACGGAGCTCGGCGAGCGGGCCGGGCAGGCCCGCGCCCTGCGCGCCCTGGCCTTCCTGGCCAACTGTCAGGGCCGCTACCAGGAGGCGCTGGACCACTACCGGCCGGCGCTCGGCCACTATGTCGCCCTGGACCACATCAGCGGACAGGCCAGCGTGCTCAACGAGATCGGCTGGACCCATATCCTGCTCGATGAGTACGAACACGCCCTGGCCCGCTGCCGGGAGGCCGTCGAACTGCACCGGCGGATCGGCGACGCGTCCGGCGAGGCCGCCGCGCTGGACAGCCTGGGGTACGCGTACCACCATCTCGGACGGTATGAGCACGCCCTCACGTCCTACGGCCGGGCGATTCTCATCTACCGCGAGATCAGCGACCGGTATCTGGAGGCCGACACCCTGCACCACCAGGGGGACACCCGGTTGGCCCAGGGCGATGTGGCCACCGCGCTCACCGACTGGCGGCGGGCCCTGGAGATTCTCCAGGAGCTGAACCACCCCGATGCCCGGGTCCTCGACGGCAAACTGGGGCAGTACCGGCAGTCACCGCATCCGGCCTCGGCTCTGAGCGGATGACGGGGCCTGGTGGGCGTGGTCTTCCGCGCTGTCGCATCCACGGCGGGGCGCCTCCGGGTCGTCGGGACGGTGTGCGGCCGGGCCGCTCGGACGAGGCCGTGCACCGGGTTCTCCCTGCCGTACGTACGGCCCCGGTGAGTTGCTCAACCGGGTGGGAAAAATCTTTGTGAGCGCCCTCCGGAGGGCGGCCGCGGAGGGTACCAGCAGGTAATGATCTCTGTCCCGGCTTTATTCACTAGTGATGAGGTCTCCACGACCGAGCCACACGAGGTACTAGCGTCCGGTGTCACTCCGAACCAAGGAGGGCGCTGTGCCATCAGCAAACCTCACCAGATCCATCGCCTCCAGCCGTACCATCGGCACCGGGCTCATCATTGGGGCGCTCGCCGTCACCCTGGCGGCGATCCTCATTCCGGTGTCGTTGTTCGGTGAGAGCAGCGTGGCCCTGCCGCGCAATGGCGTCGCGGACGACGGCGGTGGGACGGTCAGCACCCAGTACGGTCCGCTCACGGCCACTGACCGGGACTTTGTCCGCAAAGTCAGGCTCGCCGGAACGTGGGAGCTCCCCGCCGGGCGCCTCGCCCAGGAGCGTGGCGGTCGGGACGCCGTGAAGACCGCCGGTGAGCATCTCATCGAAGGACACACCGAACTCGACCGCCGTTCCGAGGAAGTCGGCCGGGCTCTCGGAATCCAGCTGCCCAGTCAGCCCAACGCACAGCAGCAGGGTTGGCTGAATGAGATGACCAACGCTGGCAGCAGCGCCGAGTTCGAGCGGGTGTTCGCAAACCGGTTGCGCGCCGCTCACGGCAAGGTGTTCAACCTTGTGGCGCAAGTGCGAGCCGAGAGCCGCAACTCCATGGTCAGATCTCTGGCCACCAGGGCCAATGCCATCGTTCTCGACCACATCACGGTCCTCGAGGACACCGGGCTTGTCGACTTCGACGCCCTCTAACGACTAAGTGAAGTGATCTCATGAGGCAACAGACCCACAAACGCGGGCGGTTTACGAACAAAACCGTCGCCATCGTCGCCGCGCTGGCGCTCGGCGGCGGCGGGGCCGCGATCATCGCCGCCAACGCGTCCGCCCACGGCGACAAGAGCGGCTCCGACCAGCAGAACAGCACCGTGGCCGCGAAGGCGGGGACGATCCAGTGTCCCGATGTGGGGCAGCAGCTGAGTGACGTGCCGTCGAAGTCCAGGCCCGAGGTCGACAAGAACCTGGCCGAGCTGGACAACCAGGTGGCCAAGGCGTACCAGCAGATGAACCAGCAGCAGGGTTCGAACGACGCCGTGCTCTCCAAGCTCAACGACGACCGCTCCCAGACGCTGGACAACATCGGTTCGGCCATGGGCGGCGACAACTCCCAGCTGCAGGGCATGGCCAACTGCAAGTGGCAGGAGGTCGCCACCCAGGCCGGCCAGGGCCAGGACGGTCAGCAGCAGGGTGGTGACCAGCAGGGCGGTCAGCAGCAAGGCGGCGACCAGCAAGGTGGTCAGCAGCAAGGCGGCGACCAGCAGGGCGGTCAGCAGCAGGGCGGCGACCAGCAAGGTGGCGACCAGCAGGGCGGCGAGGGCGCCAACGAGGTGCCCGGCAACGCCGGCGGTCAGGCGGGCAACGGCCCGGCGCAGGACGACTTCGTCGACATCACCAAGGTGCAGCCGAACGTCCAGCAGCCGCCGGAGGCCCAGGGGAACGGCTCCTCCGGCACCTTCTCCTCGGAGTGCGGAGTCGGCGACCCCGGGCTGCGCAACAGTGACAACGTCATCGTCGCGCCCGGTGTCGGCAACGGCGCCCACCACATGCACGACTACGTGGGCAGCGACAAGAACGACGCCTTCGCCAACAACCAGACGTTCGAGCAGGGCGGCACCTCCTGCAAGAACCAGGACGACAAGTCGACCTACTACTGGCCCGTGGTCCGCGCCCAGGACGGCAAGGACGAGGCCGACGCCGACCAGCTCGGTGGCGGCCAGGAGGGCAACGTCGGCACGATCCTGACCCCCAAGAGCTCCAAGATCGAGTTCAAGGGCAACGCGCAGAGCAAGGTCACCGCGATGCCGAAGTTCCTGCGCATCATCACCGGTGACGCCAAGGCCTTCACCAACGGCGACAAGAACGCCAACGCCTCCTGGAGCTGCACCGGCTTCGAGGACCGTCAGCTGACCGACAAGTACCCGCTCTGCCCCGAGGGCAGCTCGGTCACCCGGACCTTCGACTTCCAGAGCTGCTGGGACGGCCAGAACATCGACAGCGCCAACCACCGTGACCACGTGGCGTTCGCAGGCGAGGACGGCTCCTGCCCCAACGGCTTCAAGGCCATCCCCCAGCTGGTGAACACCATCACCTACGACGTGCCGGCCAACACCCCGTTCGCCGTGGACGGCTTCCCCGAGCAGTTGCACAAGCCCATCACGGACCACGACGACTTCATCAACGTGATGTCGGAGGACCTGATGAACGAGGCGGTGGACTGCATCAACAGCGGCAAGCAGTGCGGCTGATGGCACACACTCACCAGGCGCGCGTCGGCCGGAAGGCCGGCGCGCGCCGCGCTGTCACCGGGCACTTACACCAGGCCGCGGACGACGAGGCGGCCACCGACCCTCCGGCGGCGGAGCATCCGGACACCGAGGGGTTCCCGGGACCGGGACATACCGACCGATCGGTCCGTCCCCCCTCGGACCAGGAGCTCACCCGGGAGTTGGTGGAGGGCTACCGGTCGGGCAGCAGCAGGTCGGCCGCGGCCGACCTGCTCTACCGCCGCCACCACCCGGCGACCCTGCGCTACGCCCGGACCTGCTGCCGTGACCCCCATGACGCCGAGGACCTGGCCTCCGAGGCGTTCTTCCGCACCTTCCAGGCCGTTCGCGCCGGGGGCGGTCCGCGGGGCTCCTGGCGGCCGTATCTGCTCACCGTGGTGCGCCATACGGCGATGGAGTGGAGCGCCGGGGAGCGCCGGGTGCTGCTCACCGCCGACTTCGAGTCCTGGCGGCAGCACGCGCCCACGGCCGACCCCCAGCAGCATCTGGTGGCCCGGGAGGACCGCCGGTTGCTCATCCGCAGCTTCCGGGGACTCCCCGAGCGCTGGCAGACCGTGCTGTGGCTGACCCTCGTCGAGGAGGAGACCCCGCACCGGGTGGCCATGGTCCTGGGCATCTCCCCCAGCGGGGTGACCTCGCTGGCCTTCCGGGCCCGGGAGGGGCTGCGGGAGTCGTATCTGCGGGCCCATCTGGAGTCGGCGCGCGACGACCGGTGCCGGCACTACAGCGGCCAGCTCGGCTCCTCGGTGCGCCGCGGCGGGGTGCGCGGCCGGGCGCTCGCTCGCCATCTCGCCGAATGCGCCTTCTGCGCCCACGCCTACCGCGAACTCCTCGGCCTGAACGCCGCGATGCGCACGGCCCCGCGTACGGCGGCGCCCGCCGGGGCGATGGGCTGAACCACCCCGCTCCGGCGATCCCGGCGGGCTCCCCGAACCGCCGGGGCAGCGAAAACCGCCGACCGCGTGAGCGCGGCCGGCGGTTCGCCTTCTGGTGGCGGAGTCCTGGTCGGACTCTTCTGGTGGCGGTCCTGGTCAGAGTCCGTTGACGCGCGCCTCCCTGGCGATGCCCAGCGGCCGTACACCGGGGGGTGCGCCGGTACGGGTCCGGCGGCTCACCCGGGACGCGTGCCGCCGTATCCGGTCCACCTGCGCCATCAGCCTGCGGCCGCGCAGCGCCATCTCCAGCTCGAAGCGTATTCGGGGGTCCCGGAGGCCGGGCCCGAAGAGCTTCTCGATCTGGCGCAGCCGGTATCGCACGGTCTGCGGATGCACCTTGAGGGCCTTGGCCGCCTCGGGCGCGCCACCGCCCTCCAGCCAGGCCAGCAGCGTCATCTGCAGGCGCTCGCTCTGCCGGGGTGTCAGCCCGACCAGCGGCTTGAGCCACCGGGCGGCCAGCGCCCGGACCAGCGACTCGTCCTGCAGGAGCAGCAGCATCGACAGATGGTCGTCGACGAAGAGCACCCGGGCCTCGGGGCCGGAGCGGGCGGGCGCCAGGGTCAGCAGGCGCCGGGCCCAACGCAGCGAGGAGGCCGCGTCGTTGAGCGGCACCACATGGCCCACGGCCGCGGTACGGCCGCGCAGCGCGGTCTCCAGCGCCGCCCGGGTGCCGGGCTCGGCCGGGGTGGGTTCCCGCTCCGGGTCCTTCTCGCCCTCCTGGGCGGCGGCGGTGCCGGGGTCCGGGGTGGGTCCCGGGTCCGCGTCCGGGTCGGGGATCAGCAGGCACAGCTCGTCGCCGACCGCGCCGATGAGGGTGTCTCCCAGCACGGCGGCCAGCTGCGGGGCCTCACCCGGGGTGGGCAGGGCGATGGCCTGCACCGTCTCGGGAAGCGGCCAGCGGGCGGCCCGGGAGAGCTCCACCAGGGTGCGCTCGGAGACCGCCACCTCACCGATGAGGGCCTCGAACAGATCGCGCCGGGCCCGCTCGGGCGGCACCTCGGCCAGCGCCTCCTCACCGGAGGCGGCGGCCTGCTCGCCCGCGCCGTCCTCGCCCGCCTTGCGGTGGCCGAGTGCGGTCAGGAGAGCCTGCTCGACTCCCCATCGGACCTTGTCTCGCTCAGAGTCCTCCAGGAGTTCGGCGAATCCCGGAATTCTGTGCCGAAGGTTCTCAACCACCTCGTCGGCCAGGGACGGGAGTTCATTGCGCAGCACACGGGTCCACTCGCCACGGGGGCGGGACCAGATGCGGTTCACGAGTTCGCCCATCATTACCTCGTTCTTGCCGGGGGGAGACCTGGCCGTTGGGGGGTCGGTCAGGTCCGTGGAGGTTGCCTCCGTCACCGGTTCGTCCAGTACCGGTCAGGGAGTCGAGGGTCCTCCGCTACGTCATAGAGGACCCCGCCCCCTCCCGGTCCCGGTACTTTGCCGGTTCTTTGCCATTGAGACGACAGTGGATCAGCCGGGGACGGTGTGGGCACGGTTCGTCCACTAGAAGTTGTCACGTTACGACAAATCTTATGGAGATCAGGTGTACTTCCGAGAAGCTGCTGCCCCCAAGACGACTTTGACGTATCTCGTCACCCGCGCGAATCCGCGCGATCGGGAGGCTCCAATGTCCATGTCCCAAACGCCGCTCCCCTCCTCGCAGGGGCGTCACGGGGGACGCCGAGCTCGTGGCGGACGACGAGCCGCTCGCCGGACCCAGCAGCGTGATCCATCCGGACTGGGGTGGCCACGCCATACCCGGATCTATGCCGTCGTCGGCTCCATCGCACTGTCCCTGTACGTGACATGGAGCGCCGGCGCGTTCTCGAAGATGTTCGTGTTCCTCGACTTCGGCGCGGGTGTGCTCGCGCTGGTCTGTCTCACCTCGGCGGTGCTGTGGGGGCTCGCCGCGACCGACCAGATGATCCTGAACTCCAAACAGCGGCTGCTGGCCCAGGCCATCCACCGGGCGGCCGCGGTCGCCGGACTGCTCTTCCTGGCCGTTCACATCTGGGTCAAGGTCGCGGAGAGCCACACCAACGCCGCGTCCATCGCGATACCGTTCGCTGACGCAAATCAGCCGGTGCTGATCGGGCTCGGCACCATCGCCGGCTATCTCTTCGTGATCGCCGCGGTGACCGGTGCGGCCCGCAGCTCGTTCGCCTCCAGGGGCAACTCCCGCTGGCGGTACCGCTGGTGGCGGGCGCTGCATGTGGGCGCCTACCCGGCGTGGTGTGCCGCGCTGATCCACGGTCTGAAGGCGGGACGCGCCGCCAAGATCTGGGCGACCTACGGCTACCTCGCGGCGCTCGCCGGTGTGGCCATCGCGCTGTGGCTGCGGCTGGTCCAGCGGCGGCGCCAGGACGTCGACCGGGCGGACGGCATCGAGGTCAGGAACCCTCCGGCCCGCAGCATGCAGGAGGGCCGGACCCGGCGGTCCGATCCCACCGTGCCGCGCCCCCGTTCGGCCGAGCCCGGCCGGTATGACAACCAGCCGCTCGGCGCCTCCCGCGGGTGGGACCGGTGATCACGACCAAACCCAGGCTCGCCTGTGTCGATCCGCCCCGGCTGCTGGCCGGGCTCGACGAGGTGTACCGGCTCGACCGCGTCGGCCATCTGACCGTCCATGGCACCATGCCGGCCCTCCGGGCGGACGAGCTCGTGGCGCTCGCGGAGAACATCGATCTGCGCGGGCGCGGCGGCGCCGGATTCCCCTTCGCCAAGAAGGTCCAGGCGGTCGTGGAGTCGGCCGGCCGGCGCGAGGGCCGCTGCACCGTGGTGGTCAACGGCAGTGAGGGCGAGCCCAGTTGCCTCAAGGACACCGCGCTGCTGCTGCACACCCCGCATCTGGTGATCGACGGTGCCGTGCTGGCCGCCGAGGCGCTCGGCGCCGAGGAGGTGGCCATCGCGGTGCACCGCCAGGATGTCGAGGAGTCCGTGGCCGCCGCGATCGCCGAGCGCGGCCCCAGTGGCGTCCCCGTGGGGGTGAGCCGCACCCCGGACCGGTTCGTGGCCGGTGAGGGCGGCGCGGTCATCAACGGCATCAGCGGCGCCCCGGCCATCCCCAACGGCCGGAAGATCCGGACCAGCGACAGCGGGCTCAGCGGACTGCCCACCCTGCTGTCCAACACCGAGACCTTCGCCCAGCTCGCGGTGGCCGCCCGGATGGGCGCCCTGCCGTACCGCTCGGTGGGGCTGCCCACCGAGCCGGGCACCACGCTGCTGACGGTCGGTGGCAAGTACGTGATGGAGACGCCCACCGGGGTGCCGCTGACCTACGTCCTGGAGCTGTGCGGTCTCACCCCCGGTCAGGCGATCCTGGTGGGCGGCTACCACGGCAAGTGGCTGGACCCCAAGAGCATCAACGCCGCCACGATCTCCCGGGAGTCCATGAAGAAGTACGGCGCCCGGCTGGGCGCCGGTGCGGTGCTGCCCCTCCCCGAGAACACCTGCCCGCTCGGCGAGACCGCGCGGATCGCCCGCTGGCTGGCCGCCGAGACGGCCGGTCAGTGCGGGCCCTGCTTCATCGGGCTGCCCGCGCTCGCGGACGCCATCGGCCAGGTGGAACGCGGCGGTGGCCAGTCCTCGATCGACAATGTGCGCGCCTACGTCAACTCGGTGAGGAAGCGCGGGGCCTGCAGCCATCCCGATGGCACCGCCGGCTTCGTGACCACCGCGCTGGACGCGTTCCCCGAGGAGTTCGAGGCGCACGCGCTCGGCGCCGGCTGCGGACGGCCCACGATGGGGGTGCTGCCGCTGCCGGAGGACGCGCTGCCGCTCGCCCTGCCGCCCGCCCCGCTGAACCCCGCGGCGCGCGACGAGCGCCGCCAGCGGGGGCCGACGGAGAAGCTCCTGGTGGACTGGTCGCTGTGCCAGGGCCATGGGCTGTGCGCGGACATCCTGCCGCCCGAGGTGCTGACGCTCGGGATCGACGGCTATCCGGCCTCGGCCACCATGGAAGTGCCCCGGCAGCTGCGGGCGCAGGCGGTCCGCGCGGTCCGCCGCTGCCCCGCCCTGGCGCTGCGCATCGAGGAGTAGCGAGGGGACGATCAGCCGCACCACCGACACCGCGACGGCCGTGTGAAACGGCCGTCGACTGCTGTGCGCTCAGCGATCCGGAGAATTTTGCGTCCGGTGACAAATTCGCAAGCCGCTGAACGCCGGTCCGTACGGGCTCCGTATGGACCGGCGTCGGCGCAATCACCGCCGGACCGATCGAGATTGCAGAGGAATGGTCATGGAGAAGCGGCGTCACATCGCATTCGCCGGGGTGTCGGTAGCGATGGTTCTGCTGACGGCGGCTTGCGGCAGCAGCAAGGACAACAGCGCGGGCAGTGCCAATGTGCAGCCGGCGGGTGGCAGCCAGACCGTGGGTGCGGGGGCCTCCGCGTCGGCGGGCGCGGGGGCCGCGGCCGGTGCCGGCAGCGGGTACGAGGCGGGCGGTGACTCCGGTGCCGGCGCGGCCGACGCGGCCGGCGCTGCCGAGCGCACCGGTCCGGCGAAGCAGCTGGCGGTCAAGGAGGACGCCAAGCTGGGCAAGTTCGTCACCGACAGCAAGGGCTGGACGCTCTACCGGTTCGACGAGGACACCCCCAAGCCGGCCAAGTCCAACTGCAACGACGACTGCGCCACCAAGTGGCCCGCGGTGCCCGCGGACGACGCCGCGGCCACCACCGGTATCGAGTCAAGCAAGCTGGGCTCGGTCACCCGCACCGACGGCACCAAGCAGCTGACGCTGGCGGGCTGGCCGGTCTACCGCTTCGCGGGCGACAACAAGCCCGGTGACACCAAGGGCCAGGGCGTGGGCGGCACCTGGAACGCGCTGGCGCCCGACGGAAAGCCGGCCGGCAAGACCGCGGCCGCGGACGACAGCCTCCAGCTGATGGTCAACAACAACGCCGAGCTGGGCAGGATCATCGTGGACGGCAAGGGCATGACCGTCTACCGGTTCAACAAGGACAGCGCCTGGCCGATGAAGACCGGCTGCCTCGGTGCCTGCCTGGACACCTGGAAGCCCGTCAAGGCCGTGGACACCACCAAGGTCGCCGGGGTCGACGCGGCGAAGGTCACCTCCTTCAAGCGCCCCGACGGCACCAAGCAGGCGGCGTTCGACTGCTGGCTGCTCTACACCTTCACCGGGGACAAGAAGCCCGGTGACATCAATGGCCAGGGCGTGAAGGGCACCTGGTTCGCGGTCACCGACAAGGGCAAGAAGGCGGGCCAGTAAGGGAGACAACCACTACTTTTGGTCCACCGCGGCGGGTGGCCCGAGGCATCAGAGCCCGGGCCGCCCCGCCGGATTTTCTACGGGAGGTTGTTGTGTCACTCGCTCTCCGTGCCACCGCGGTCGGCGCGGCCCTGCTGTTCCTGGCCGGCTGCGGTGGAGGCGATCGGACACATGGCGCCGGCCACGAGCAGAAGAAGGTGTCCCCCGCCACCAAGGAGTTCGCCAAGCCCGGGAAGCCCGCGCAGCTGACGAAGATCGCCGATGCCATCGGGTGCAAGGCCACGATCATCACCGAGGCGGAGGAACTGCGTCAGGGCTCCTGCGGGTCCGGTCAGAAGCGGTTCACGATGGTCACCTTCGCCACCGACAAGGGCCAGCACGACTGGCTGACCACGTCGAAGGACTACGGGGGCATGTACCTGGTCGGCAAGCGCTGGTCGGTCACCGGCCTGTCCATGGGCTCGCTGGAACCCCTGCGGGAGAAGATCGGCGGATCCCTCGAGAAGGGGATGTCCATGTCCCACGGCGGGTCCAACGGCGGGGCCAAGACGGGAGACGGCATGGAGGGCATGGAGGGCATGGACGGCTCGGCGGGCGATGCGGGCCACGACGGGAAGAAGTGACCCGCGGCACTCGCCGACCAGGCGGTGAGCGTGGCTTACGCCCCTCAGGCCGCCCGGGAGTCCGCCCACTTGACCAGGTCCGGGTCGGCGAGGGTGGAGACCCACACATCGACCGGCGGGGGCTCGTCCACCGGCTTCCGCGGGCCCACGCCGAGCACTCTCAGCCCGGCGCGCGAGGCGGACAGAAACCCGCAGTGGGAGTCCTCCACCGCGAGGGCGTCCCCGGGCGCCGCCCCGCACAGCCGGGCGGCCTCGAGATAGACGTCGGGATACGGTTTGGGCCGCACGTCCCCCTCGGGGACCAGCACATGGCCGAAGTACCGCAGCAGCCCGGCCTTGGCGAGTCCGTCCTCGACGACATCCCGCGGGCAGTTGCTGGCCACGGCCAGCGGTGCGAAGGCGGCCGCCTTCGCGACCAGTTGGGGCGCCCCCGGCATGGTGACCGGGTTGTCGGCCACCAGTCGGCGGAAGGCGTCCAGGAGTTGTCCGGTCATCTCGTCGGCGAGTTCGGGGCGACCGGCGAATTCGGCCAGCATTCGGCCGCATTCGGTGTAGTGGAGTCCCTTCGTGCGCCGCGCGAACTCCTCGTCGGGGGCGGTTCCATGGCTTCTGAGGACCACTTCGCGCGCCTCCTCCCAGTGTCGTTCGGAATCCATCAGGGTGCCGTCACAGTCGAAGACGATGGCGGCTGGGGTCCATCCGAGAAACTTTTCGGCTGTCATCTGTCTGCCGTTCCATGGGAGGTGGAGGAATCGGCGCAGGGAATGCCTGTACCTGCGGGAGCCGCGCGGTGGAAATCGTCCTGGCGGCTCTTGAGGGCGCTGAGCGCCGACCGCTGTTGTCGTACAGGCCGTGGGGTTCGCCTGCCCGAAACATAACGATCACTACGTTAGTTTGATGACCCGCAGTAAGCAAGAGGCTACTGAGTGTCGGCGTTTTGTTCGCCGTTCAGCCTGTTCGTCGTCATATTGTTCGTCGCACGGCGTGTTCGTCGCTCAGAGGTACTGGAGCACGCCGACCGCCGTGCAGATGCCGGCCTGGCGCAGCCGGAAGACACACGTCCGGCCGTGGGAGGTGCACTCGACCACGGCCGGCGGATACGACTCGGTGAAGCGGATCGCCTTCATCCGGCAGGCGACCGGCCGGGTCAGCGTACCCCCGGTGGCCAGCGCCGCCGCCTGGCGGGCGCCCTCCAGCAGCACCAGGCCCGGCATATGGTCGCTCCAGTGGTCGAAGAAGAACGGATGACGGGGGTCGGCGGGGTCGAGGTAGACCACTCCCCCGTCCCGCACCACCAGGACGTCCCGGGCCGCCGGAACGGCCAGTTGCGCAGGTGAGGGCCGTACGGCGGCACGCAATCTGCGGCGCGCGGTGTGCCCGTGGGCGGCGGCCCGGGTCTCCGCGTAGGTGGTGCCGTCGAGGAAGCGCGCGGTGCCCCCGGCCCATGCGAAGAGCTTGCCGCCCGCCGACAGCACGACATCCAGCCGCATCCCGGTGACGAAGCGTCCGCAGGGGCCGGTGCGGATGTCGGTGACGGCGGCCCGGCAGGTGATGTCGGAGGCCCCGTACGGCGCCCGGGGCTCGGTCTCGGGGTCCAGCCGGTAGGAGATGTCCCGGATCAGGAAGTGCGCCCCCGCGGGCACCGCGTAGTACCGCGTCGGGATGTAGATCCCCAGCTCGCGCAGGGTTTCCGCGATCATCAGCGGATGATGGCGGCCGTCTCCGCCGTGCGGGAAGGTGGGATGGGACCTCGGCCACTGGGCCGCGGCCTCGAACCGGTCGTCACCGTGCGTACGCACATCGGTGAGCAGCACCTCGGCCACCGAGACCCGGTGCACCGCCTCCCGCGCCACCGTGCGGGACCAGCTGAGCGGCCGCCCGGCGGGACCGGACGGCTCCGAAAGGCCATGAGCCTCACGAACGATCACCATAAAATACTAATAATGTTTGACCTGTCTCGCCTCATCACCATCTCAGGTCGAAAGTCCGCTAAGTTCTCCCCGTCACATCCGACGGGGAAGGACGGCGAACACGTGCAAGAACGGGCCGAACAAACACGCCGATCCCTTCTGGAGGCCGCAGCGTTCCTTTTCGACGAACGGGGATACGCGGGAACGAGCATCAGCGACATCACCTCCCGGTCCGGCCACACCAGCGGCGCGATCTATTTCCATTACACGAGCAAGGAAAGACTCGCCCTGGCCGTGGTGGAGGAGCACTTCGCCACCTGGCCCCCGCTGGTCGAGCGCTTCGCCGCCCTCGACGCGCCGCCCCTGGAGCAACTCGTCCGGCTCAGCTTCGCGGTGGCCCGCGCCTTCCGCGACGACATCGTGGTGCGGGCCGGAGCCCGGCTGTGGGCCGAGCGCACCCTGATCGCGGCGCCCATGCCACCGCCCTTCGTGGGGTGGATCGACGCGGTGGGGCAGATGATGGAGAAGGCGCGCGCCGAGGGCGATCTGGCCACCCATGTCGATCCGCTGCCCGCCGCCCGCACCGTCGTATGCGCCTTCTTCGGGCTGCACACCGTGTCCGAGGCGCTCGACGGGCGGCGGCTGGTCGAGGACCGGCTGGCCGATCTGTGGACCCTGCTGCTGCCCTCGCTCCAGGCCCGGCCCGGGGACACATCGGGCCTGCTGGCGCTCGCCCGCGGCGACGCCGCGCCGCCGTCAGAGTGAGGCGCCCGCGCACATCACCAGCGTCTGGCCGGTGACCGCGCCGCCCTCCGGGCCCAGCAGGAACGACGTCAGCCCCGCCACCTCCTCCGGACGGACCAGCCGCCCCAGCGGTGGCAGCACGGGCGGGGTGCGGCTACGGCCGGGGTCCCGCAGCATGGGAGTGTCCGTCGGCCCCGGCGCCACCACATTGACCGTGACCGCTCTCGGCGCCAGCTCGGCCGCCCAGGACCGGGCCAGGGCGGGCAGCGCCGCCTTGGTGGCGGCGTACTGGCTCTTGCCGGGGACGCCCGTCATCGTCCGGCTGCCCACCAGCACCACCCGGCCACCGTCCGCGACCCGGTCCACCAGCGTGTCCACCAGGACGCCCGCCGCCTGCACATGGATCCGCCACATGAGGGATCCGTCCTCGGGGTCGAGCTCCCCCAGCCGCGCCGAGCGCTGAACGCCCGCCGCGTGCACGATCGCGTCCACCCCGGACACCGGGGCGAGCACCTCGGGGAGGGTCTCCGGCCGGGACAGATCGGCCGGGATCCAGTGCGGCCGCGTAACCGTGTGCGCGGGGGCCGTACGGCTGAGCCCGGTGATCCGCCACCCCTCGTCCAGCAGCCGGGCGGCGATCGCGGCGCCGATACCGGAGCTGACACCGGTGACCACGGCGTGGCGGGGCTCAGCCATTGGCCGCCCAATCCGGTGCGACACGGACGTACTTGATGGCCTGGCGGTGGTAGGTGTACGCGATGTGCAGCGTGCCGTCGGAGCCCTGCCGGATGGTGGGGTAGGACAGCTCGCGGTTGAGCCGGTCGCGTGAGTTGTTGGTCAGGCAGTGGCCGTCACCGGTGTCCAGATCGCGCCGTACGGGCCAGGTCAGACCGTGGTCGGAGGAGAGCGCGAGGGTCATCGGGGCGCGGGGCGCGCCCCAGAAGGCGCCGGGCGCGGAGTCGTCCGGCGGGGCGGCCGACGGGTCCGGGGTCCGACTGGTCCCGCCCTCATCGTCGATCTCGTCGTAGAGGGACACCCGGCGGGCCGTGGCGTCCGCGCGGCTGCTGTGGTTGTAGAGCAGCGCGAGCCGTCCGTCGGCGAGCGGGACGTACTGCACGGAGGAGTTGTTGTTGGGCAGTTCGGTACGGACCGGCTCGCTCCAGGTCTCCCCGCCGTCGGTGCTGTGCGAGCGGTACACCGCGTCCGCCCAGCGGCTGCGGAAGAGGGCCAGCAGGGTGGTGTCCGGCAGTTGGTGCACGTTCATGTGCACACAGCCGGTCGAGCCCGGCACCGGCCGCTCGCGCCAGGTAAGCCCCTGGTCGTCGCTGATCATCACGGCGCTGGTGTCGCGGTCGCCGACCCATGTGACACCGGGGGTGGCCACGCAGTGGAACACCGGCAGCAGCCACCGCCCGGAGTCCAGGACGGCCACCGGCTGACGGATGAACACCCCGCCCGCCTCGGTGGCCGGGAACAGCGTACGCGGCGCGCCCCAGGTGACACCCGCGTCGGCGGACACCCGCAGCCGGACCTCGGCGGTGTCCTGATCGCCCGCCCGCTGGGCGGTGTACAGCAGCCACAGCTCCCCGGCGGGGGTGGGGAACAGCAGCGGGTTCTGCTCCGAGCGGGTGTCATCGTCCGAGAGCCGCACCGGCTCGGTCCAGGTGTCGGCCCCCGGGGCGAGCCGCGAGAACCACACGGAGATGTCCGGCACGCCCTCCTGCGTACCCCCGAACCACACACACCCGAGGTCCCCTCCGGGCAGCACGGTCAGGTTGGCGGCATGGTTCTGCACGGCGGGCGCGGGCAGGAACGCCTCCCGCAGCCCCGGGTCCCCCGGGCGCGCCCGAAGCCGCCCATCCATCAGGGGTATCGCGGTGTCATCGTCGGCGGTCATGTCGCCGGGCTCCTCATGGTTGTGGTGATACGGAGATGTCTACGGCCGCTTCGCGCCCCGGGAGCCAGGTCCCGACGAGCGTTTCGGGGCCCAGGGGCGGAGCCCATGCCACGCGGCGGAGCCTCATATGGATGCTGCGGGGAGGGGCGGGGTGGGGAAAGATCCACGGCTCTACCGGTTGTACGCGGGCATCGGCCCCCGCAGCCGCGCCCCCACCTCGTCGCACGCCGCCGCCACCTCCACCGGAAGGAGCCCCGCCGCCGCGGCGGCCAGGTTGGCGCGGAGGTGCTCCACACGGGAGCCGCCGAGCAGCAGCGCGTCCACCCCCTCCCGCCCGAGCAGCCAGCGCAGCGAGAGGTCCACCAGCGGGATGCCCGCCTCCTCGGCGATCCCGGACAGGCTCCGTACGGCCTCGAAGAGCCCGGCGTCCCAGTAGCGCCGCCGGTACATCTCCGCCACCCGCGAGTCGCCGAAGCGCCCCGACTCCGGCCGCTGCTCAAATGCATGACGCCCCGTCAGCAGACCGCCGCCCAGCGGGTTGTAGACCATGGTGCGCAGTCCGCTGGTGGCCGCGTACTCCCGGTACTCCTCCTCGATCCGCCGCGCCAGCAGGTTGTAGAGCTGCTGGGCCACCACCGGGCGCGGCGCGCCGACCCGCTCGGCGGTGTGGGTGATCTCGGCGATCTGCCAGGCGGCGTAGTTGGAGACGCCGAGCGCGAGGATCTTGCCCTCGGTGACGAACTCGGCGACCGTGCCGAGGGTCTCCTCCAGCGGCGTGGCCCGGTCGGGCTGGTGCAGATAGAACAGGTCGACGTGGTCGGTGCCCAGGCGGCGCAGGCTGCCCTCGAGGGCCGCGCGCATCCCGCGCGCGGACAGCGGTGAGTGGCCGCCGGCGTCGGGGTGCGGCATACCGGCCTTGGTGGCGAGCACGATCCGGTCGCGGCGGCCGGGCAGCAGCTCGGCCAGGATCGTCTCGGTGGTGCCGCCCGCGTAGGCGTTCGCGGTGTCCACCCCCGTCACCCCGGCGTCCAGCGCGGTGTCCAGCATCGCGGCGGCGCCCGCGCGGTCCACCGTGTCACCGAAGGTCATGGTGCCCAGCACCAGCCGCGAGAGCCGCACCGGGATGCCCGGCAGGGCGACCCCGCCGGGGGACGCCTGGCTGGTGGTGTGGGTGTGCGCACGCGCGTTCACCGCGTCGCTCCTGGTTCCTGGTCGGTGGCGACGGGTTCCTGGTCGGCCGCGATGGACTCCTGGTCGGTCGCGATCGCGGACACGAGGGCGCGCGGTTTGCGTCCCCGCATGGTCATCGGGTCGAGCGCCGCCCGTCGCAGCGTCCGGGTGTAGGGGTCGGCGGGCGCGGAGAGCACCGTGCCGGTGGGCCCGGATTCGATGATCCTGCCGGCGCGCATCACCACCACCTCGGAGCTGATCTCGCGGACCACGCCGAGGTTGTGGGAGATGACGATGTAGGCGAGTCCCTGTTCGGTCTGGAGCTCCCGCAGCAGCTGGAGCACCTGGGCCTGTACGGAGACGTCAAGCGCGGAGGTGGCCTCGTCGCACACCAGCAGCTCGGGGCCGCTGGCCAGGGCGCGGGCGATGCCGATCCGCTGCCGCTGGCCGCCGGAGAACTCGGCCGGGCGGCGCTGGAGCGCACCGGCGGGCAGCCCGACCTGGTCGATGAGGGCGGCGGCGCGGCGGGCGCGTTCGGCCCCGGAGCGCATGCCGTTCAGCCGCAGCGGCTCGGCCACGATCTCCTCGGCCGTCAGATGCGGGTCGAGGGAGCCGTACGGGTCCTGGAAGACCATCTGCACCCGCTTGCGCAGCGGGCGCAGCCGCCGTTCGGGCAGGCCCGCGATATCGGTTCCGTCGAGCAGGATCCGGCCCCGGGTGGGGCGCAGCAGCCGGACGATGGAGCGGGCGATGGTGGACTTGCCGCAGCCGGACTCGCCGACGACGCCGAGCGCCCCGCCGGGCGGGACGGCGAAGCTGACGCCGTCCACCGCGCGGAAGACACCGCCGGCGACCGGGTATTCGACCACCAGGTCCTCGACGGCCAGCAGGGGTGTGGGGGTCACAGCGCCTCCTCGGCGACGGCGGCGGCGGGGGTCTCGTCCCAGGGGCCCAGGGTGGGCACGGCGGCGAGCAGATCTCGGGTGTACCGCTCGCGGGGCTGGTCCACGATCTGTTCCACCGGTCCGGACTCCACGAAACGGCCGTCGCGCATGACGTGGATGCGGTCGGAGACCAGCCGGGCCACCCCCAGATCGTGGGTGATCATCAGGATGCCGATGCCGGTGCGCTCCTGGAGCTCCATCAGCAGGTCGAGGACGCCCGCCTGGACGGTGACGTCGAGCGCCGAGGTGGGCTCGTCGGCCACCAGCAGCCGGGGCTCGGCGGCCAGCGCGATGGCGATGAGGACGCGCTGGAGCATGCCGCCGGAGAACTGGTGGGGGTAGGCGCCCCAGCGGGTCTCGGGGCGGGGGATCCGCACCCGGCCGAGCAGTTCGACGCCCTTGGCACGGGCGTCGGCGCGGGACATCCCCGGGTGGCGCAGCCGGAGTGCCTCGCCCAGCTGACGGCCGATGGTGTGCACCGGGCTGAGCGCGGTCATCGGGTCCTGGGGGATCAGGGAGACCCCGCGGCCGCGGATCCGCCCGGCGGCGGTGGCGTCGGCGATGACGTCGGCGCCGAAGATCCGGGCCGTTCCGGAGAGGACGGCGAGCCCTTCGGGCAGCAGCCGCAGCAGCCCCATCGCGGTGGTGGACTTGCCGGAGCCGGACTCGCCGATGATGGTGACCGTCTCGCCGGGGCCGATGGTGAAGCCGACCCCGTCGACCGCGCGCACCACACCGCGGTCGGTGATCAGCTCGATCTGCAGGTCCTCGACCTCCAGCAGCGGGGTGCTCGTCGTGTCGCTCATCGGGAGGCCTCCGTCGTACGCCGTCGGGTGCGGTCGCGCAGTCCGTCGCCCAGCAGGTTGACCCCGACCACCAGCAGCACGATGACGAGGCCGGGCAGGGTCACCAGCCACCAGGAGGTGGTGATGTAGTCCTGGCCGTCGGAGATGATCCGGCCCCAGGTGGCGAATGGCCGCTGGGGGCCCGCGCCGAGGTAGCTGAGGGCGCTCTCCAGCAGCACCGCCTGGGCGAGCAGCAGCAGGACCACGAGCGATGCCTGACGGACGATGTTGGGGATGACATGGCGGGCCAGGATGGCGATCCGGGGCAGCCCCAGCACCTGGGCCGCGGCCACATACGGCTTCTCCCGCTCGACCAGCACCAGCGACCGGGTCAGCCGGGCCACCTCGGGCCACTGGGCGATGGCGATGACGCAGGTGATGACGGTGACGGAGGGGCCGAAGAGGGCCACCACGAGCAGCAGCATCATCAGCAGCGGCAGCGACATCTGGGCCTCCAGCAGCCGGGACACGACGGCGTCCACCCAGCGGCCGTAGTACCCGGCGGCGGCGCCCGCGACGATGCCGATGAGGCCGGAGACGACGACGGCGAGCACCCCGACCGTCAGGGACACCTGGCCACCGTGCAGCACCCGGGAGAGCACATCGCGGCCGAGCTGGTCGGTGCCGAAGAGATGGCCGTCGGTCAGCGGGGCGAGCCGGCGCCGGGAGAGGTCCTGGTCGCCCGCGCCGGGCAGGGGCAGCACCTGGGCCAGGGCCACGGGCACCACGACCAGCAGGGTGCACACCGCGCCCGCCCACAGCTTGAGGCTCGCGCTACGGCGGCGCCGGGTGGCGGTGGCGCGGGCCAGATCCCTGGCGGTGACCGCGCTGGGGCGGGTCCCGGGCCCGGCCTTCGCGGGGGCCGGGGGTTCGAGGGCGCCTTGCATCTCAGGCCGCCTTTCCCAGGCGTACCCGCGGGTCGAGCAGCGGGTACGCCAGGTCGATGAGGAGTTGGACGAAGACCGCCAGCGCGGCGGTGACCAGCACGGTCGCCTGGATCAGCGGATAGTCGCGGGTCTCCAGGGCGCGGACGACCAGCGAGCCGACCCCGGGCCAGCCGAAGACCACCTCGACCACCACGACACCGTTGAGCATCGCGGCGAACCGGGTGCCGAGCGCGGTGAGCACCGGGATGGCGGAGTTGCCCATGGCGTAGCGCCAGGTCAGTACGCGGGTCGAGACCCCGCGGGAGCGGGCGACGGTGACGTACGGCGAGGCGAGCGCCGCCACCATCTCCCGGCGGACCAGCCGGGAGATCAGCGCCATCTGCAGGATCGCCACGGTGACGGTGGGCAGGATCAGCCCGCCCCAGGTGGTGAAGCCGGATGCGGGCAGCACCGGGACGGCCACGGCGAAGAGGGTCAGCAGCATCACGCCGATCCAGAAGTCCGGCATGGACTGCCCGGCGATGGTCAGCACATTGGCGCCCAGCTCCCGCTTGGTGTCGGCGCGGCGGGCCATCCACACGCCGAGCGGCACGGCCACCACGGTGGTGAGGGCGATCGCGGAGAGGGAGAGGGTGATGGTGTAGGGCACCCGGTCCAGCACCACGTCCAGGGCGGGCGCGTGGAAGGAGTAGCTGGTGCCGAGGTCGCCGGTGAACAGATCGCGCAGGAAGAGCCCGTACTGGGTGAGCAGTCCGCGGTCGAGGCCGAACTGCTCCCGGATCCGGGCGAGGTCCGCGCTGGAGGGGTTGGGCCCGGCCAGGGCGGCGGCGGGATCGCCGGGGGCCATGCGGACCAGGACGAAGACGGTGGAGAGGGTCAGGAAGACGGTCAGAACGCTCTGGCCCAGGCGGCGTATCAGATAGCGCGTCACGGCTCAGCCCTCCAGACGCACGGCGGCGAGGTCGTAGGAGTTGAGCTGGAGCAGGCCCACGTCGCGCACCCGGGCGCGGCGGGCCAGCACCACATCGGGGACGAAGGCCCACAGGCAGGGGCGGGTGTCCCAGATCTGCTTCTGGACGGCGGCGAGCCTCTCGTTCCGCGTCTTCTCGTCCGTTTCGGCGGAGGCGTCGGCCAGCCGGGTGGCGATCCGGGGGAAGACATAGCCCTGGTAGGTGTCCCGGCTCTGCTCCTTCTCCGGAGTGCCGCCGTACATGCCCTGGAGGCTGGTGGAGGCGTGGCCGGTGGGGACCGAGAAGCCGTTGCCGAGGACGTCCCAGTCGCCGCGGCGGCCCTGCCGCCACTGCTGGATGTCGCCGCCCGGTTCGAACTGCTGGAGGCTGGCGCGGACGCCGACCCCGCGCAGCATCTCCAGCACGGCCTCCATCACCGAGGTGTCCGCGGGGAACTCGCCCGACTCCCAGATGATCTTCACCTTGAGATCGCTCGCGCCCAGCGCGGCGAGGCGTTTGCGGGCCTCGCCGGGGTCGTGGACGTAACGCCCGGTGCGTACGGCCCCCTTGAGGGCGAGCGGGACGACACCCTCGGCCTGCTGGGCCGAGTCGGTGAGCACATCGCGCACCAGGGCCTCGCCGTCGATGGCGTAGCTGAGCGCCTCGCGCACCCGGGCGTCGGCCAGCGGATGTCCGCGCGGTTTGCGGAAGTTGAAGAACAGCTGGTTGACGCGGGTGCCCGAGGTGCGGTCCAGGCGCACCCCCGGCAGGCCCTTGAGCTGCTCGGCGGAGTCGGGGGTGATGGTGTCGATGACGTCCAGCTCACCGCTGCGCACGGCGACGACACGGCTGGACTCCTCGGGCACGAAGCGCACCCGGACCCGGTCCACGGTGGGGTGGCGGCCCCAGTACCGGGGGTTGGCGGCGAGGGTGTACTCACCGGTGCCGGAGTTGGCCGAGGTGACCACGTACGGGCCGGAGCCCGCCCCGCCGGACAGCTCCTCGGGCCGGTTCCTGGCGGCCGGGCTGATCAGGATGTTGGCCATCAGCTGGTCGAGGATGGGCACCGGGCGCTTGGTGTGCAGCCGGAAGGTGCGCTCGTCGACCGGCTCGACGGTGGGCATCTCGGGGAAGAGGCCGACGATGAACGAGCCGTTGACGCCCGCGTACATCTTCAGCGCGGTCGAGACGTCCTTGACGGTGACCGGGGTTCCGTCGGAGTAGCGGACCCCCTCGCGCAGCCGCACCGTCCAGGCGGTGGGCTCGGTCATCTCGAAGCGGTCGGCGAGCACGAGTTCGGGGCGGAGCCCCTTGCCGATCCGGGTCAGCGCCTGGCGCACCGCGCGCTGCACGGTGACCGCCGCGTCGAACTGGTTGAGCTTGTTGTCCAGGCTGACCAGCGAGCGGTTCAGCCCGAGACTGATGGCGCCGGGCCCGGGGGCTCCGGTGGGCCCCGCGCACCCGGTGAGCGGGGCGAGGGCCATACCTGCTGAGGCGCCTGCTCCGAGGCGCAGCACGGACCGGCGGCTGAGGGCCGGAGCGTTGGGGATACGGGTCATCGTTGACCTCTCGGCGTTCCTGAGGCGAGCGACGTTCTGGGCGAGCGACCTGCTCGCACGACTCGTGCGGCGCCCGGATGAGGGCCGTACGGGTCGAAGTGTCGCGGCGGTCACCGTGACATGACTGCGCGCTTTACGCAATACTTCTCGCGCACTTCGCGCAACGTATGTCATCATCGGGGCCATGGAGACGATGCCCACGGTGTTGGGCCGCTCCGCCTGTCATGGTCATTCGAGGAGGTACCGGTGGACATGACACCCAGCCGGAGGCTGCTGGCCATCGCGGATGACCTGTCGGGCGCCGCGGAGGTGGCGGCCGCGGTTTGCTCGCGCACAACACGCAGTCGGGTGCTGCTCTTCGGGGGGCCGGGCGCTGCCGGCATGGCAACGGCCCTTCGCCCCCGCCATGTCGGCGAGGCGACCGTCCTGGACCTGGATTCCCGGTACCGCCCGGCGGCGGAGGCGGCGGAGGCGGTCCGCGGGGCGCTGCGGATGTCCTGGCCGGACGGGGGCGGACAGGACGCCTTGGGCGCGCAGGACACCCTGGACACCTCGGAAGCGCTGGACACCTTCGTCCTGAAGAAGATCGACTCGCTGCTGCGGGGCAATGTCGGCGCCGAGATCGCAGCGCTCGCGGAGGACGGGGCGGGGGTGGTGCTCGCCCCCGCGCTGCCGATCGCCGGGCGCGTGGTGCGCTCGGGGGTGGTCCACATCGGCGGAGTGCCGCTCCACGAGGGCGACGCATGGCGCGCCGAGGCCGTCCCCCCACCCGCCTCGGTGGCCCAGGCGCTCGGCGGCCTGCCGACCGACCTGATCCCGCTCACGACCGTACGGTCCTCCCGCCCCACCCTGCTCACCGCCCTGCGCGCGGCCGCGACGGCGGGACGGGTGGCCATCTGCGACGCGGAAACGGACGCGGATCTCAACGCGATCGTCGAGGCATCGCTCGCGGACGGCCCCGGGATGCGGCTGGTCGGCTCGGGCGGCCTGGCCCTGGCAGTGGGCCGCCACCTGGCGACGGCGCCTCATGCCACGGCGGCCCCGGCCACCGGGAGCCCGGCCACCCCCGACCCCACCACGGCCCCGGCCGCGGCCGGAGGCGGGGTCGCCACCCCCGCCCCCGCCAAGGCTGCTCCCGCCGCCACGAGCCCGGCCGTGCCCGACGCCGAACTGGTTGCGGCCGCCGCGGCGGCAGCGCCATCCGCGAGCGCCGGAACCGCCACCGACGCGACTACGGCTCCGACCGCCGCCATCCGGGGGACCCCCGCCACCACACCAACGGGGGCAGCCGCACCGGCAGCCGGGGCGGCGACGCCCTCGGCCCGCACCGGACCCACCTCCGACACCCCCACAGCCCCGGCCGCCACCGCGAGCCGGGCCGCCACCCCCGCCACCACACCGGCGGCAGGGGCCGCCGGAACGGCAACGCCCTCGGCGGGCGCCGGGCGGCCCGTGCTGGTCGTCGTGGGCACGGCCGAACCCGCGGCCGTTGAGCAGGTCCGGCGGCTGGTCGAGGACGGGGCCATCCATCACCGGCTACCGCTCGCCGGGCTGCTGTCGGACGGTCCCCCGGTGCGGCTGCCCCCGATGACGGACCCGGTCACGGTCGTCTCGCTCGCCCCGCCCGGCCCCACGCCGCCGACGACGGACACCGCCCCCATCCCGTCCCCCCGTCCCGCGCACGAGGCCGTCGGCCCCGACACCACAGCGCCCCCAGCGCCCGGCCCCCGGCGCGCCACCCCGCCAACGTCCGGCGGCGGGACCGACCGCACAGGCCCGGAGAGGGCGGCGGGCGCCGGGCCGGGGCCCGTGTCCGGGCGGCGGCTGGTGCTCGGGCTCGCCCGGGCCATCGGCGCGGCCGTCGCCGCGCACGGCGGGGCCGTCGACCTCGTGCTGACCGGTGGCGAGACGGCGCGCCGGGTGCTGGACGCGCTGGTGGTGAACGAGCTCGACCCGGTCGGCCAGGTGCACCACGGCGCCGTCCACCTCCGCACCCCCGACGGGCGATCCGTCGTGACCCGACCGGGCAGCTTCGGCGATCCCGACTCCCTGCGCCACATCGTCCAGGCGCTGCGCCCCCACCCGACCGAACGGAAGGTCACCTCATGAACTCCTCCCCCCACCTCGCCCCCGCCGGGGCCGCTGGTGCGGACACCGGTCCCGCCCCGCTTCCGCTGATCGCGGTCACCATGGGCGACGGCGCGGGCATCGGACCCGAGGTGGTCGTCCCCGCGCTGCTCGACCCGGACACGCTGCGGCGCTGCCGTCCGGTGGTCGTCGGGGACGCGGAGCGGCTGCGGCAGGCCGCCCGGCTGCGCGACATCGCGTGCGAGGTCGTCACCGTGGCCGCGCCCGGCGAGGCGGCGTTCACCCCGGGCCGGATCAACGTCATCGACCTCGGGCTGCTCCCCGCCGAGCTGCCCTGGGGCGAGCTCTCCCCCATCGCCGGGGACGCGGCGTACCAGTACATACGGACCGCCGCCGAACTCGCCATGAACGGTGCGGTGCAAGGCATCTGCACCGCACCGCTCAACAAGAAGGCGCTGCACGCGGGCGGCCATGTCTTCCCCGGCCACACCGAGCTGCTGGCCCATCTCACCGGGGTCGAGGAGGTGTCGATGATGCTGGCCACCCCCACGGTGAAGGTCATCCACGTCACCACCCACATCGGGCTCATCGACGCCGTGCGGAGGATCGAGCCCGGTCTGGTCGAGCGCACCGTGCGCCGCGGCCATGAGGCGATGGTCCGCGCCGGCACCCCCGAACCGGTGATCGGGGTGTGCGGGATCAATCCGCACGCCGGTGAGAACGGCCTGTTCGGCTACGGCGAGGAGGAGGAGAAGATCGTGCCCGCGCTGGAGGTGCTGCGCGCGGACGGCATCGACGCCCGCGGTCCGCTCCCCGCCGACACCGCCTTCTTCCTGGCCGGGCGCGGGGACTACGACCTGATCGTGGCGATGTACCACGACCAGGGACACGGCCCGGTCAAGGTGCTGGGCCTGGAGGCCGGGGTCAATCTGACCGTCGGCCTGCCGGTCATCCGCACCTCCGTCGACCACGGCACCGCCTTCGACATCGCGGGTACGGGCACGGCCGACGCCGGTAGCATGATCGAGGCGCTGCGGCAGGCCGCCGAGATGTCGCCGTCCCCCGCCCGCTGACGCGGAGAGCGCGGAGAGCCACGTCAAGGAACGCGAGGCCCAGCCCACGGTGAAGAACGCGAAAGACATGCCGGTGAACGGAGCGCGCGCCCGGCGCGACCAGATCGTCCACCTGGCCACGACCACGGGTCTGACCAGCGTGGAGGAGCTGTCCCGCACCTTCGGGGTCACCGCCTCCACCATCCGCCGCGACCTCGCCCAGCTCACCGCGGACGGTCGGCTGGCGCGGACGTACGGCGGGGCGATGGCCCTGGTGGCCCACCCGGAGGCGTCGCTGCGCCAGCGCACGGGCGAGGCGTTCGAGGCCAAGCGGGCCATCGCGCTCTGGGCGGCGTCGACGGTGCGCGCCGGGGAGACGGTGCTGCTCGACGCCGGGTCGACCGTCGGCGCCCTCGCGCATGAACTGCGCACCGCCGAGGGGCTCACGGTCGCCACGACCGGGCTCACCGCGCTGCAGGAGCTCGCCGATGTGGAGACCGTGCAGGTGGAATGCCTCGGCGGTACGCTCCGCCCGCTGAGCCAGAGCTTCCTCGGCCCGCTCGCCGAGGCCGCTCTGGAGCGCATGACCTTCGACCGGGTCTTCCTGGGCGCCGACGGGGTGACGGCCGAACACGGCATCTGCGAGGCGGATCTGCGCCAGACCCGTCTGAAGGAGCTGATGGCCCGCCGGGCGGAGGCGGTGTACGTCCTGGCCCACTCGGCGAAGATCGGCCGCCGACCCTTCCACACCTGGGTACGGCTGCCGCCCGGCTGGACTCTGGTGACCGACGGCGACGCGGACCCCGAGGAGATTCGCGCGCTGCGCGCCCAGGGGGTCGAGGTCACGGTCGTCGAGGGCGAGTAGCCCCTGCCTCCCTGGGCCCCTGCCTCCCTGGGCCCCGCCTCCTTGGGCCCCGCCTGCCGGGGCCGCACACCCATCGCGCGTGAGCCGCGCACACCATGCGCGGTCCGCGCACTCGTCGTACGTAGGATGTGGGTGAGCGATGGATGGTCCGCATTTCCGTTTCCCGGATCCGGATCAGGAAAACGTCGCATGGCGACAGCGACCGCCGAGACCATGCGTACATCCCAGGGGACCGGGGCACCCGCCCCGGAAGTGACGTGGCCACCAGCCCAAGAGCTTTGGAGGACACCGTGGCACGGCAGACCGACCCGACCCCCATCCACCCGACGCTGCGAGAACCCGGGCCGCCGTCTCCGACCCCGTCGCCCGGTCCGGGCGGACCCGAACCGGGTCCCGCACCGGGCCCCGTGCCCGGACCGCCCCCGGGTCCGCCGCCCGATCCGATTCCCACTCCTCCGCCCGAGCCGCCGCCGAGCCCCACCCCCGGCCCCACGCCGGACCCGTCCCCCGACCCGGTCCCCAGGCCGCCGGGCCCGGACCCGGTGCCGGACCCCTCACCGGCGCCCGGCCCCTTGACCCGGTGAGTCCTTGGCCCGGTGAGTCCCTTGACCCGGTGAGTCCCTTGACCCGGTGAGCCTGTCGACCCTGTGGGCTCACCGGGTCGGTGAGCGCCCGGGTGGCGTAACAGCGGTGGGTGCCGCGGCGGCCGGGGTGAGATCGTCGGACGGAACCGGACCGGCAAAGGAGAAGCAGATGGCCACCACCGCTCCGGCCCGCCCCGTCCTCGAACCCGCCGCCGCGGCGTTCGCCGAGGCCACCGCCAAACCGCCGTATCCGTACCAGGTGACGCCCGCCGAGGGCCGTCGCACGCTCGACGAGGTGCAGTCGGGCGAGGTGCCCAAACCCGAGGTGGACGAGGAGTGGATCAGCGTCGGGGGAGTCCCGGCGGGTGGCGTCAGGGCGCGGATCGTGCGCCCTCCGAAGGCCGTCGGCACCCTTCCGGCGATTCTCTACATCCACGGCGCGGGCTGGGTGTTCGGCAACGCCCACACCCATGACCGGCTGGTCCGGGAGCTGGCGGTCCGGGTGGGCGCCGCGGTCGTCTTCCCCGAGTACGACCTCTCCCCCGAGGCCCACTACCCGGTGGCGCTGGAGCAGAGCTACGCGGTGGGCCAGTGGATCGTGGCCCACGGCGAGGGCGCGGGGCTCGACGCCTCCCGGATCGCGGTGGCCGGGGACTCGGTGGGCGGCAACATGGCCATCGCCCTCACCCTGCTCGCCAAGGAGCGCGGCGATCTGCCGCTGGTGCGGCAGGTGCTCTTCTACCCGGTGACCGACGCCGCCTTCGACACCGGCTCCTACGAGCAGTTCGCCGAGGGCTACTTCCTCACCCGTGAGGCGATGAAGTGGTTCTGGGACCAGTACACCACCGACCCGGCGCAGCGCTCCGAGATCACCGCCTCCCCGCTGCGCGCCACCCCCGACCAGCTCGCCGGGTTGCCGCCCGCCCTGGTCATCACCGGCGAGGCGGATGTGCTGCGCGACGAGGGCGAGGCGTACGCGGCCCGGCTGCGGGAGGCCGGGGTGCCGGTCACCGCCCTGCGGATGCAGGGGATCATCCATGACTTCCTGATGCTGGACGCGCTGCGCGACACCCGGGCCGCACGGGCGGCGCTCACCCTGGCCGTGGACACCCTGCGGGACTCGCTGGGCACCGCCTGAAGAACCCCGCGCCTGAAGAACCACCGCCCCGGATGCCCCGCCTCAGGCGCCGCCCTTCGCCTGCTTCGCCTGCCGCTTGAGCTCCTGCTTGTGGGCGCGGACCTTGTCCAGCGACTCGGGCCCGATGATGTCGGCGACCGAGCGATACGCGCTCTCCTCGCCGTACGCCCCGGCCGCCTCGCGCCAGCCCTCCGGCCGCACCCCCATCCGCTTGCCCAGCAGCGCCAGGAAGATCTGCGCCTTCTGCTTGCCGAAGCCGGGCAGCTCGTTGAGCCGCCCGAGCAGTTCCTGGCCGGAGGAGACATCGCGCCACAGGGCGGTCGGATCGCCCCCGTAGTGCTCGGCCAGATACCGGCACAGCTGCTGGACGCGCCCCGCCATCGAGCCCGGGTAGCGATGCACGGCGGGCTTCTCCGAGAGCAGCGCGGCGAACCCCTCGGGGTCGTGGGCGGCGATTTCCTGGGCGTCCAGGTCGTCCCTGCCCAGACGCCGCGCGATGGTGTACGGACCGGAGAACGCCCATTCCATGGGCACCTGCTGATCGAGCAGCATCCCGATCATCAGGGCCAGGGGATCGCGCTGGAGCAGGGCGTCCGCCTCGGGCTGCTGGGCGAGACGAAGGCGTGCGTTCATCCCGTGTGGATACCCCACCACAACCGGAACGAAGCGCCTTAAACCCGTATACCACCCAAAGGCGCTCACACCATCACCAATTTGGTCGAATTGCGAGGTGTTAGGGCCCATGCGAATCTGGTGGCGACCGCCGTGACATCGGACCACGGAGGCGAGTGACCATGTCAGCAACCGCGACTCGCCAACGACGCCATGACGACACTCCCGACACCGGCGGTGCCTTCCTGCGTCTGTCCCGGCTCCCGTCCGGGCCCGAACGCGACGCGCTGCGCGAGGCGATCATCTGCGCCTGGCTGCCCGTCGCCAAACGCCTGGCGCTGCGCTTCCGCAACAAGGGCGAGAACATGGAGGACCTCACCCAGGTCGCCTCGCTGGCCCTGGTGAAGGCCGTCGACCGCTACAACCCCGACCTCGGCCACGCCTTCCCCTCCTATGCGATCCCCGTCATCACGGGTGAGCTCAAGCGCCACTTCCGCGACTATCTGTGGACGCTGCACATCCCCCGCAACATCCAGGAGGTCCGCTCCCGCACCCGCTCCGCGCGCGACGCGCTGGAGCAGGAGCTCGGCGGGCGCACCCCCACCATCCACGAGATCTGCCTGCGCACCGGTATGCCCCAGGAGGATGTGAAGGCCGGTCTGGAGGCCAGCGCCTCCTGTACCCCGCTCTCCCTCAACGCCGCCGTACAGGGCGCCGAGGAGCGGCTGCTCGCCGAGACGGTGGGCGCGGACGACGCCGCGATCGAACGCGTCGTCAACCGCGAGGCGCTGCGGGTGCTGATCGCCGAACTGTCGGAGCAGGACCGCTACGTGCTCTATCTGAGGTTCTTCGCGGGGCTTTCGCAGAGCCAGATCGGTGAGATCCTGGGCTTCTCCCAAATGCACATATCCCGCAGGCTCTCCCGGCTCTACAGCGAGCTGCGGCAAGGGCTCATGGCCTACGCCTAGCGACAGCTGGTCGCCCAGCGGCAGCCCGTCCGCCCAGCGGCGGCACCAGCCCGCGCAACCCCCGGCAGGAGGTGGCCGATGCGCTCCGAGACCGCCCGTATCGCCGCGGACGACGCCATGCTCGTGGGCGATCTGGCCCTTCCCGAGCAGCCCATCGGCGTCGTCGCGTTCGCCCACGGCAGCGGCAGCTCCCGGCACAGCCCGCGCAACCGCGCGGTGGCCCGGGTGCTGCAGGACGCGGACCTGGCCACCCTGCTGTTCGATCTGCTCACCGAGGCCGAGGAGCGGATGGACGCGATCACCGCCGAGCTGCGCTTCGACATCCCGCTGCTGGGCCGCCGGCTGGGGGCCGCGGTGAACTGGCTCGACGGACACCCGGCCACCTCCGGGCTGCCGGTGGGACTGTTCGGCGCCAGTACGGGCGCGGCGGCGGCGCTGACGGCCGCCGCGGAGCGGCCGGAGCGGGTGGCGGCCGTGGTCTCCCGCGGCGGGCGGCCCGATCTCGCGGGCGGCGCGCTGAACCGGGTGCGGGCGCCGGTACTGCTGATCGTGGGCGGTGACGACCACGAGGTGCTGCGGCTCAACCAGCAGGCGGCCGCCATGCTCGCCGCCCCGCAGGAGATCCATGTGGTGCCCGGGGCGAGCCATCTCTTCGAGGAGCCCGGCACCCTGGAGCAGGCCGCCGAGGCGGCGCGCGACTGGTTCGTACGGATGGCCAAGCGCCCGGCCCGGGGCGGCAAGCGGTGACGCATGGCGGCTAAGCGGGTCAGACGTAGTCCGCTACGGTCGTCGGCCGACTGCGGCGCCGTCGTGGCTGGTCGCGCCCGCGCGGCGGAGCCGCACATCGACACAGCCCCGCGCCCCTTCGGGGCGCTGCCCGCATCGCGACACTTCCAGCGGAGCCCTTAGCGGCTACGGCCCCGGGGCGGACCCCAGCACCTGCCGCAGATCGTAGGAGACCGGCTCCTCCAGCTGGTCGTAGGTGCACTGCGGGGGCTCCCGGTCCGGCCGCCAGCGCCGGAAGCGGGCGGTGTGCCGGAAGCGGCGGCTCTGCATGTGGTCGTAGGCCACCTCGCACACCCGCTCCGGGCGCAGCGGCACCCACGACAGGTCCTTGACCCCGGTCCAGCGGCTGGGCGCGCCCGGCATCCGCCCCTGGGCGTGGGCCTCCTCGCGCGCCCAGTCGGCCCACGGGTGGCCCTCGACGGTCGCCATGCGCAGCGGCTCCAGCTCGGCCAACAGCTCCTGGCGGCGGCGCGCGGCGAAGGCGGCGCTGACGCCCACGTGCTGGAGGCGGCCGGTGTCGTCGTACAGGCCGAGCAGCAGGGAGCCGATGCCCTGGCCGGACTTGTGGACGCGGTACCCGGCCACCACGCAGTCCGCCGTGCGCTCGTGCTTGACCTTGACCATCACGCGTTCACCCGGGCGGTAGCGGAGGTCGGGGCGCTTGGCCACGACGCCGTCGAGCCCCGCCCCCTCGTATGTCTCGAACCACTGCCGGGCCACCTCGAGATCGTCGGTGCAGGGGGCGAGGTGCACCGGGTCCTCGGCGTGGCGCAGCGCCTCGGTGAGGGCCGCGCGGCGCTCGCTCTGCGGGGTGTCCAGCAGTGAGGCGTCGCCGAGGGCGAGGAGGTCGAAGGCGACGAAGCTGGCCGGGGTGTGCTCCGCCAGCATCCGCACCCGGGAGTCGGCGGGGTGGATCCGCTCCAGCAGGGCGTCGAAGTCCAGCCGCCCCTCCCGCACGATGACGATCTCGCCGTCCAGGACGCAGCGCGGCGGGAGGTTGGCGAGCAGCGCCTCGGCCAGCTCGGGGAAGTAGCGGGTGAGCGGCTTGGTGGTGCGGCTGCCGATCTCGATCTCGTCCCCGTCGCGGAAGACGATGGCCCGGAAGCCGTCCCATTTGCCCTCGTAGACCATCCCGGGCGGGATCGTGGCCACGGCCTTGGCCAGCATCGGCTCGACGGGAGGCATCACCGGAAGGTCCATGACCTCCGATTGTGCTCCTGTGGCGGGCCGGGCGCCCGCCGGGAGGCGGCCCCGGGCGGGCGGGCCTAGCGTGTCCCTATGGGAGAGTCGGTGGAGCTCACGGTCGGCGGTCGCACGGTGCGGGTGACCAACCCCGGCAAGGTGTACTTCCCGGAGCGCGGGTTCACCAAGCTGGACCTCGCCCGCTACTACCTGGCGGTCGGCGAGGGCGCGCTGCGGGCGCTGCGGGACCGGCCGACGACGCTGGAGCGCTATCCGGACGGGGTGGACGGGGAGTCGTTCTTCCAGAAGCGGGCCCCGAAGAACCTCCCGGAGTGGATTCCGACCGGCCGGATCTCCTTCCCCAGCGGGCGGCACGCGGACGAGATCTGCCCCACCGAGACGGCCGCCGTGGTGTGGGCGGCGAATCTGGGCAGCCTGACCTTCCATCCGTGGCCGGTGCGGCGCGGGGACACCGAGCACCCCGATGAGCTGCGGATCGACCTCGACCCGCAGCCGGGCACCGACTACGAGGACGCGGTGCGGGCGGCCGGAGAGCTGCGCGAGGTGCTGGACGAGCTGGGGCTGCGGGGGTGGCCCAAGACCTCGGGCGGCCGGGGGCTGCACGTCTTCGTCCCGATCGCGCCGGAGTGGACCTTCACCCAGGTGCGGCGGTCCGCGATCGCGATCGCGCGGGAGCTGGAGCGGCGGGCTCCGGAGCGGGTGACCACCAAGTGGTGGAAGGAGGAGCGCGGCGAGAAGATCTTCGTGGACTACAACCAGACCGCCCGCGACCGCACCATCGCCAGCGCCTATTCGGTGCGACCCCGCCCCCATGCCCCGGTCTCCGCGCCGCTGCGCTGGGCGGAGGTCCCCGACGCCCGGCCGCGCGACTTCGACCTGGCCACCATGCCGGTGCGCTACCGCGAGCTGGGCGATGTGCACGCGGACATGGACGAGCACACCTTCCGTCTGGAGGCCGCGCTGGAGCTGGCCGCGCGGGACGAGCGGGAGCACGGTCTGGGCGACCTCCCGTATCCGCCGGAGCATCCGAAGATGGAGGGCGAGCCGAAGCGGGTGCGGCCGAGCCGTGCCAAGAAGTGATGACCGGATCCTCGGCGGCTGCGAGAATCGCGCCATGTCCGTCTTCACCCACCCCGGCCGCCATCGGGTGGCGGTGCTGGTCCGCCACGGGCTGCTGCCGTTCGAGCTGGGCATCGCGCACCGGCTGTTCGGCCGGGCCGTATCGGCCGCGGGCGAGCCGCTGTACGAGGTGGTGACCTGCGCGCTGGTCCCCGGTGAGGTGCGTACGGACTCCGACGTCACGATGAACGTCGCACACGGCCCGGAGGCGCTGGCCGAGGCCGACACCGTGCTCGTCCCGGCCGCCAACGAACCGGACGCGCCACAGACCGAGGGCAAGCTGGGCGCCGAGCTCACCGGCGCCTTCGCCCGGATCCGCCCCGGCGCCCGGATCGCCTCGATCTGCACGGGGGCGTTCGTCCTGGCGGCCGCGGGGCTGCTGGACGGCCGCCGGGCGACCACCCACTGGCAGGAGGCCGACCGGTTCCGGGAGCTGTTCCCGGCCGTCGCGCTCGACCCGGACGTCCTCTACGCGGACGAGGGCGAGGTGCTGACCTCGGCCGGGGACGCCGCCGGTATCGATCTGGTCCTGCACATCATCCGGCGCGACCACGGCGCGGCGGTGGCGGGCGAGGTGGCCCGCGCCTCGGTGGTGGCCCCGCATCGCGACGGCGGCCAGGCGCAGTTCATCCGGCGGCCGGTGCCGGAGCGGCGCGGCGGCTCCACCGGCGCGGCCCGCGCCTGGGCGCTGACCCGGCTCGACCGTCCGCTGACCCTGCGGGAACTGGCCGAGCGGGAGTCGATGAGCGTACGGACCTTCTCCCGGCGGTTCCGGGACGAGGTGGGGACGACCCCGGTGCAGTGGCTGACCCAGCGGCGCCTCGAGCGCGCCCGGCAGCTGCTGGAGGAGAGCGATCTGCCGGTGGACCGGATCGCGGCGGACGCGGGGTTCGGCACCGCCGCCTCGCTGCGACAGCATCTGCACACCGCCCTCGGGGTCTCACCGAGCGCCTACCGCGCCACGTTCCGCGGCAGCGCGACCCGGCCGCCCGCCCGCCCGTGAGACGGGCTCGCCCCCGGACCGCTGGCGGTTCGGGCGGCGCGACGGGCGGCGGCCACCGGCACGCCCGCCTCCGTGGGTGCCTGCCATAGTGAGCTCATGACCGACGCGTACGAGCGGATGATGCGGGCCAACCAGGCGAACTGGGACGCCCGGACCACAGTCCATCTCGCCAGCCGGTTCTACGGGGTCGAGGAGGAGCCCGACCCGTCCCGCTGGTTCGCCCCCTGGGAGTGGGACGACCTCGGCGAGGTGGCCGGCCGCGACGTACTGCACCTGCAGTGCCACCTCGGCACGGAGACGATCGCCTTCGCACAGCGCGGGGCGCGGACCGTCGGCCTCGACTTCTCCGCGGCGTCCGTGACGGCGGCGACCGGCATCGCGGCGCGTGCGGGCCTCGACGTGACCTATGTGCGGGCCAACGTGTACGACGCCGTGCAGGCCCTCGGCGGGCGGCGGTTCGACGTCGTCTACACCGGCAAGGGTGCCCTGTGCTACCTCCCCGACCTGGACCGCTGGGCCGGCATCGTCGTCGAACTGCTGCGTCCCGGCGGCCACCTGTACCTCGTGGAGTTCCACCCGCTCCTCAACTCACTGGGCCCGAAGCCCACCCCCGGAGCAGGGCCCGAACTCCTGCTCCGCCACGACTACTTGGGTGGCAACGGCCCCGTACACCGCGACGCGACGCACACCTACACCGACGGCCCGGCCGTCGAGGGCGCCACCGACAGCTACGAGTGGATGCACGGACTGGACGAGGTCGTCAACGCCCTGATCGAAGCGGGGCTGGACATCCGGCGACTGCGCGAGAGCCCCGAACTTCCCTGGCCGCGCTGGCCCCATATGACGCGCGCCGCGTCCGGCTGGTGGCGGCTGCCGGCGCCGCGGATCCCCCTGCTGTACGGGCTCCTGGCCCGCCGGTCATGATCTGTCCAAGTAACCCAAGGAGGGTTCCATGAAAGCTGTGAGCGGTCAGCGGCAGTTGCGCATAGAGGTGTGGTCGGACGTCGTGTGCCCGTGGTGCTACATCGGGAAGCGCAGGCTGGACAAGGCACTCGGCCGGTTCGAGCACGACGGCGACGTCGAAGTGGTGTGGCGCAGCTTCCAGCTCGACCCCACCCATCGCAGCGGCCTGCGGGAGCCGGTGTACGACGCCATGGCCAGGAAGACGGGAGTCTCGCGCGCCCAGGTCCGTTTGATGACCAGGCAGGTCGTGGAGCTGGCGGCGGAGGAGGGGCTGGCCTTCGACTTCGACCGCGCCATCTCCGTCAACACCTTCGACGCCCACCGCCTGAATCAGCTCGCCCGCGCCCACGGCCTCGGCACGGAGATGCACGAGCGGCTGATGCGCGCGTATCTGATGGAGGGCGAGCTTGTCGACGACGTGGAGACGCTCGTGCGGCTGGGGACCGAAACGGGCGTGCCGGCCGACGAGGTGCGCCGCGTACTCGCCGGGGACGCCTACGCGGCCGACGTCCAGGAGGACACCCGCGAGGCCCAGGCGCTCGGCGCGACAGGCGTGCCCTTCTTCGTCCTGAATCGCGCGTACGGCCTCTCCGGCGCGCAACCAGTCGACGCGCTCCTGTCCGCGCTGCGCACGGCCGGCGCCGCACCGAGCTCAGCGGCCCGCTGACCGTCCACCCCGTAGGGCACCAATGCGGCCGAAACCCGCTCCTCGTGAGCACCTGGGCGGGCCATCAACTCCCCAACGGCGTCCGGAGCTGGTGGCGGATCGTGAACTGGCCGGTGCCCAGGGTGTGGAACCAGGTCTGGATCCGGTGTTCGTTGTGGGTGGTGGCGAGCGAGAGGAGCAGCAGCAGTCGGGCCTTCTGCGGGGTCAGATCCTGGGCGCCGATGACGCCGCGCACATCGGGGTCGTAGACCGCGCCGGAGCCGGTGCGGGAGGCGGAGACCATGACCACCCCGTTCTTGACGGCGTCGTCCCGGGCCTCGGTCATGGCCGGGGAGAGTCCGCCCGCCCCGGCGCCCGCAGTGACGATCCCGGCCGCCCCGGCGTCGGCGAACGCCTTGATGGCCTGGGGTCCGGCGCCCTGGTAGCTGTAGGCGATGTCGACCTTCGGCAGTGGCCGCCGGGCGATCCGGTCGAGGTCGAACGGGGTCTTCCAGCCGGGTTTGCCGCACTGCTCGACCCGGGCGGGCGCGCGGTTGAGGCGGATGTGGTTCTGGTCGATGACACCGAGCTCTCCGCTGCTGCCGCTGCGGAAGGCGTTCAGCCGCAGGGTGTCGGACTTGCGCACCTCGCGGGCGGCGTGGATCTGGTCGTTGAGCATCACCACGGTGCCGAAGCAGGTGGTCCGGCCGCTGGCGGCGAGGTGGATGGCGTTGTAGAGGTTGGCCGGGGCGTCGGAGCCGATCACCGTCCAGGGCCGCATGGCGCCGGTGAGCACCACGGGCTTGTCGCTGCGGACGGTCAGGTCCAGCCAGTACGCGAACTCCTCCATGGTGTCGGTGCCGGTGGTGACCACGACGCCGTCGTTGAACTTCAGGGCGTGGTCGACGGCGGCGGTGAGCCGACGGTATTCGGGGATCGTGTAGTTGTTGGAGTCCTTGTTGCCGAACTGCTGGGTGGTCACGTCGGCGATCCGGTTCACCTCGGGTCTGAGGTCGTTCACCAGCCGGGACACCGGGAGCTTCCCCGCCTGGTAGTCGTCGAAGGACACCTTGGTCTTGCTGACGCCCGCGATGGTGCCCCCGGTGCCGATGACGGCGACCTTGGGGGTGGGTCTGGGGATCGGCTCCGCGGCACCGGCGAGGGAGGCCGTGGCCCCCAGGGCGAGGGCCACCAGAGTGATCAGTACGCCGGAGCGGCGGACGAGCTGAGCCATGGGGACGTCATCTCATCGGTGGAGTGCGTGACGGGTCGGCCCTTCTTCAGCCACTCTCCACGGTAACCACGGACTTCTCCGGCAGGCGAGGGCGGCGCAGCCGGGCCAGCAGCAGGGCCACATCGTCGTCCGGCGCCCCGTGCAGCGCGGCCAGCACCTGGTCGCAGATCCGCTCCAGCGGGCCCTGGTGGCGGCGCAGCAGTTGAACCAGGGTGTGCAGCCCCACATCGAGGGACTGATGGCGCTTCTCCACCAGGCCGTCGGTGAACAGGGCCAGCAGCGCGCCCTCGGCCAGTTCCCGCTCCACCGAGGCGAAGGGGACGCCGCCGACGCCGAGCGGGGCGCCGGTGGGGATGTCGATGAGCTCGGCGTCGCCGCCGGGATGCACCAGCACCGGCGGCAGATGGCCGGCGGTGGACATCTCGCACCGTCCGGTGCGCGGATCGCAGACCGCGTAGAGGCAGGTGGCGATGGACTCCCCCAGGCTGGGCGTGATCTCGTCGAGATGGCACAGCACCTGGGCCGGGGGCAGCCCGAGCCGGGAGAAGGCCCGGGTGGCGGTGCGCAGCTGGCCCATGATGGCCGCGGCGTGGATGCCCTTGCCCATGACATCGCCGACCACCAGCCCGACCTTGCCGTCCGGGAGGGGCAGCACATCGAACCAGTCGCCGCCGGCGGCGCTGACCGCGGGCAGGTACCGGGAGGCGATCTCCAGGCCGTCCAGGTCGCGCGGCTGCTGGGAGAGCAGGCTGCGCTGGAGGGTGAGCGCGGCGTCGCGTTCGCGGGCGTAGAGCCGGGCGTTGTCGATGCACAGGGCGGCGCGGATGGCCAGTTCGCAGGCGAGAGTGAGGTCCTCCTCGTCGAACGGCCTGGGGTTGATGGTGCGGTGCAGGCTGAGGGTGCCGAGCACACTGCCGCGGGCGATCAGCGGGGCGGCGATGTACGAGTGCACACCCTCGCGCAGCAGCACCCTGGCGGCGTCGTCGTCCCGGGCGATCCGCCGTACGTCCTTCTCGGTCACGTGCGGCACCAGCAGCGGCCGGGCCTCGCGGACGCACTGGGTGATCAGCCGGGTGGGTTCGTAGCGGGCGATCTGCCCGACCGGATCCGCCGCGTGGACGGCGTCGGTGGGGTACCCGGCGGCGACGGCGAGCGCCCGGAAGCGGGCGGAGCCGTCGGTCCACACCCGGGGCGTGGCCTCGCGGTGCACCACGGAGTCCAGGACGTCGACGGCCGCGAGGTCGGCGAGCCGGGGCACGGTCACATCGGCGAGTTCCTGGGCGGTCTGGCGCAGATCCAGTGTGGTGCCGATGCGGACGCTCGCGTCGGCGATCATGGCCAGCCGCTCCCGCGCCTCGGCGATCTCGCTGGTCTCCCGGTGCCGTCGGGAGATGTCCATGATGGAGACGGCGATGCCCAGGATCCGGCCGCTGGGGTCCTCGAGCCGGTAGTACGACTCCGACCAGGCGTGGTCATGGTCGGGGTCGGCGGGGGTCCGGCCGACGCTCTGCTGGTCCAGCAGCGGCTCACCGGACTCCAGCACCTGCCGCATCGCGCCCTCTATGGCCTGGACGTCGAGCCCCGGCAGCACCTCCCCGAGGCGGTGGCCGCGCACCTGGGACTCGGTGATCGAGTTCATCTGCTGGAGGGCCGGGTTGGCGACCAGCCAGCGCAGCTCGGTGTCGAACACCGCGAGCCCCACGGGCGACTGTTTGATCAGGAAACCGGAGACGGCCAGGTCGGTCTCCAGCAGCCGTACGGTCCCCTCGTCGGCGGCCAGGCCGAGCGCGTAGCCCTCGCCGTGGGTGTCGCGCAGGCCCATGGTGCGGAACTCCACCTTGAGGGTGGAGCCGTCCGGGCGGCGGACCGGGAAGACACCGGACCAGGTGTCGCCCGCCCGCACGCGTGCGAAGAGCTCCACGGCCGCCCGGCGGTCCTTCGGGTGGACCAGCAGCTTGTCCGCGCGGCGCCCCAGCGCCTCGGCCGCCCGGTAACCGAACAGCTGTTCAGCCTCGGGGCTCCAGAGGGCGATCCGTCCCTCGACGTCCAGGGCCACGGCGGCGACCCGCAGCAGGTCGAGCACCCCTCCCGGGCCGGTCGCCATGCTGCTGATAGCCGCCTCTTCCTCCTGGTCCACACGGTCATGCGTCGTCATACCGGCACCTCACCGGCTCGCCGTGCCCTCCTACTGTCATACCTCGCCCGGCGGGCCGCCGCACACGGATATGACATGGGCACGGTCTCAGATCCCGGTTCAGATGGTGAAGGGCCGCTGCCGGGCGAAAGCGGAGTTCGGCGCACCCGCCTGGAAGAGGTTGGGCGTCTGGTCGGGCGGCATCCGCTTGACGATCTCCCGGTGCAGCCCACGGTAGCTGCCCGCGAAGGCACCGCCCCGCCAGACCTCCAGCAGGGTACCGGTGAACAGCCCGTTGACGATCCCGTCGGCCGAGGTCTGATTGTCCTGGCAGCCGGAGATCTGCAGCACACTGGCGTCGATCCTGGCGAGGTCCTTGGCGGTGCGGGTGTTCTGGATCCGGTCGTAGGCGTCGCGGTCGCGCTGGTAGACGGCGGTCTGCACCGACTGGGGCATGGCCCGGATTCTGCGGCCGACCTCCTGGGGGTCGGCGGTGCTGAAGCGCCGGTCGAGCTCCTGGGGGCTGAGCATCTCGGGCAGCCGCCGGGCCACGGTGCCGCTGTGGCAGCTGTCGGAGAGCAGCCAGATCCGCACCCCCTTGGCGAACTTCCCGAACAGCTCGAAGAGCTCGTCGTCGACCAGCTGCCGGTCGTACAGCACCCAGGTCTCGTCGAGGCGGTCGCCGGTCTCGTCGTGGTTGAGGTCGGGCACCTGGCCGCCGTGGCCCGAGTAGGTGAGGTAGAGGATGTCCCCCTCGGCCAGCCGCCCGGCCGCGGCCTCCAGGGTGGCGGTGACCGTCTCCGCGGTGGCGGCCGGGCTCAGCAGCGGGCCGGTCACATCGAACCCCGCGGCGTCGGCGAGCCCGGCCATGTCCATGGCGTCCTGCTCGCAGGCGCCCAGCTCACCGCTCCAGCCGTCGTACGCCGCGGGGTCCACCTGATTGAGTCCGATGTGAACGGAGAGGCCGATGGACATGAGAGCTCCTTGGGTCGAGGACGTGCGACGGCTCACCATCGCTCGTCACTAAGCGATGATGCGGGGCCGCGCCCCGCCATGCCCTGTTCTCCGGCCCCATCCGGAGGAGGCGCCCCCGCACGCACTCGGTGGGCGCCGCGGCCGTCAGGCCCCGCGCGGCCGGGCGTCCAGAGCCCGCAGCGCCATATCGGCGGCGCGCTCGAAGTAGCCGGGCTCCAGAGGCGCGCCACGGGCCGAGACCCGCCAATACACCAGCCCGCCGAGCAGATCGAGCGCCAGCTCGCGGTCGAGGTCCGGCGGTAGCTCACCGCGCTCGACCGCCCGGTCCAGCGCGTCGGCCATCCGGGCGCGTCGCGGCTCGCCGACGCGACGGGCCAGGGCCTGACTCAGCTCCTCGTCGCGCTGCGCCTCGGCGATCAGGTCCGGCAGGATGCGGGAGAACCGCGGATGGGTCAGCCAGTCGGCCACCGCGTGCAGCCCGGCCAGCACATCGCCGCGCAGGGATCCGGTGTCGGGCGGCTCGACCAGGGCGACGCTCAGCTCGGACACGACCGCGATGACCATCCGCTGCTTCGAGGGCCACCGCCGGTACAGGGCGCTCTTGCCCACCCCGGCCCGTTTGGCCACGGCCTCCATCGACAACCGGCCGTAGCCCTGCTCGGCGAGCTCGTCGAGGACGGCTTCGGAGATGGCCGCGGTCTTGTCCGCGCGCAGGGTGGCGGCGCCGCTCGGAGGGCGCCGTACGGGCTCCGACATGACTCCGAGGTTAACAGATGGACGGGACGGTACCGTCTCGTTCTATGCTGTGCGGACGGGACGGTACCGTCCCGTCCTGTTGATTACCGCTGATTGAGGAGAGGTACGTCATGGACGACCGCGTCAAGGTCTTCGAGCGGGCGAAGGAACTGCTGCTCGGCCACGACATGATGGGATTCGCCGATCTGTGGGCCGTGGACGGCACCATGGAGTTCCCCTTCGCCCCGCCCGGCCGGCCGCGTCTGCTGGAGGGGCGTGAGGCCGTGCGCGAATACGTGCGGGACTACACCGACCACATCGATCTGCGCGCCGTCGCGCACGAGGTCGTCCATCTCACCGAGGACCCCGGCGTGCTCATCGTGGAGTTCTCGATGGACGCCGTGGCCGTCGGAACCGGCCGCCCGCTCCGCCCCGGCTACGTCGCCGTCATCACCGTCCGTGACGGCGAGATCGCCTCGTACCGTGACTACTGGAATCCGCTGATGCTCAACGAGATGAACTTCGGTTCCGAGGAGGGCCGGACCCATGGCTGAACCCACCGTTCTGGTCCTCGGCGCCACCGGGAACACCGGCTCCGAGGTGCTGCGGATGGTGCGCGCGGAGGGCACGCGGGCGCTGGCCGCCACCCGGCGGCCCGAGGCCGCGGCCGCCGCGGGCGTGGCCGACGCCGTACGGTTCGACTGGCACGACCCGGCCGGCCACGCGGCGGCGCTGCGCGGTGTGGACCGGCTCTATATCGTCGCGCCCCTGGGGGTGGCCGAGCCGCTGTCCGTGGTCGAGCCGTTCCTGAAGACGGCGGTCGCCCAGGGCGTACGGCGGGCGGTGCTGCTGAGCTCGTCCGCGGTCGACGAGGCGGACACCGGCCTCGGCGCGCTGCACACGCTGGTGCGGCGGACCGTGCCCGAGTGGGCGGTGCTGCGGCCCTCGTGGTTCATGCAGAACTTCACCGGTGACCATCCGGCGGCCCAGGCCGTCCGCGGCGACGGCGAGATCGTCACCGCCACCGGGGACGGCAGGGTGGCCTTCGTCGACGCGACGGACATCGCCGCCGTCGCCACCCGGGCCCTGCTGGACGACCGTCCGCACAACACGGACCACGTCATCACCGGCCCGGAAGCGCTCGGTTACCCGGAGGCGGCGCGCATCCTGGCGGAGGTCTCCGGGCGGCCGGTCCGCCATATCGCGGTGGAGACCGGGGAGTTGGTCGAGAGGCTGAAGGCGACAGGGCTGCCGCCGGAGTACGCCGTGTTCCTCGCCGGGCTCGACGAGGACATCCGGCACGGCGCGGAGGACCGTACGACGGACACCGTCGAACGGGTCACCGGGCGCGCTCCCCGCTCGTTCCGCGCCTTCGCCGAGGCACACCGCGCCGCGTTCGCCCCGGAGGCCGCGGGCTGATCCGCGAAGATCCGCCGGACAGGGCCTAACGGAACAGCACTCCGGGGAGGCCGGGGTGGTCGATGGCCTCCTGGAGGGCGGCGCGCAGGGTGCGACTGTCGGTGAGGGGGCCGCCGGGCCGGATCAGCCAGACATGGCCCTGCCGTACGCAGCCGGGCCTGGGGCAGCGCAGCACCCGGCCCGGCCCCGCCGCGGCCACCGTGCGGCGGCGGGCGTGGGCCGTCCCGGCCAGCCAGACCTTCCACTCGGCCGCGGATCCGGGCGGCACGAGGAAGGAGAGCACATGGCTGGCGGTGGCCAGCATCACCGGTCCCGCCGCGTCGCGCCGCTGCAGCGCCTGGACCACCGCGGTGCCGATGTCGTCGCACATCCGCACCAGGTCGAAGACCGGGCCCACCGGCAGATCGGCGAGGCCGGTGCCGCTGGCCCACTGGAGCCGCACCCGCCCGGGGTCCTCGCTCGCGGCCAGCAGCCATTCGGCCGCGTCGGTCTCCACGGTGACCCGCATCCGGCGCTCCCCCCGCGCCCACGCGCTCATGAAGTGGCCACCAGCGGCAGGGTGAACCACACCTTCTTCCCCCGGACTCCGGGGTCGGGCGGCTCGGTGCCCCAGTCGGCCGCCAGGTCCTCGACGATGGCCAGCCCCCGCCCGGACTCCTCGGTGGGCTCCGGCCTGCGGGCGACCGGGATCACCGGCGAGCCGTCGGCCACCTCCACCCGCAGCTCACGGCCGAAGCGTTCCAGCGAGACGGTGATGGTGACGGTGTCGGCGGGGCCGGAGCTGCCGTGCTCCACGGCGTTGGCGAACAGTTCGTTGGTGGCGAGGACGACATGGTCCACGATCGCGCCGAGCCGCCAGTCGCGCAGATGTCCGGCGACCATCCGGCGCACCGCGGCGGCGCGGTCGGGCAGGGCGGGGAACTCCGCCCGGAAGAGCCGGCGGGTGTCCAGCGGGATCACCGTCCTCTCCCCTCCGGAGCAGGGGACGGGGATCGCCGGGGCGGCCGGGCCGTCGGCCGGCGCGGTTCTCGGCGCGGCGGCCCGCCCGGTAACCGGATCGGTTCGCGGGCGGTCCGCGGAGACCGCGACGCCACGGATCGGGCCCATCGTCTCGCCCTCCTCATCGGCCGACGCCGGCCGGTGCGACAGTCCTGGACAGGATCGGCTCACGGTGTCGGTCCTCACGGTCCTCATCGGTCTGTGGACTCTGGTGGCATACGGGCACATGGGGTGATTGATGTTCCGGTGAGCGGGTAAGCGCATTCTGGCGACCGACGGCGTGGCATCTGAGCTGGTGACAGGTGGTGCGCACACCCCACCCGACCCGCCTGGACCAGCTGCCACGGACGGAGACGGCCCGGTCGCGGTGAGTGCCGGATACCGGCATGGTTCCTCCTTCGAAGGCAGCGCAAAGCGCCATCGGTCGCCGTTCATGTAGACAAACGGTTGGACCGGCCGGTGGGCGAGAGGGCGTGGGGGTTGTCCGGTTGTACGGGCGTAGTGGTTCGGGCTGTACGGTCCGGACGTGGCAAGCGTGAGCGAGGGCCGCGAAGGGCGGCCCGGCCCGGGGGAACGGTCCGGTGTGGACGGCAGACGCGTCCTGGTGACCGGGGGCTCCCGGGGGCTGGGTGAACAGATCGTACGGCTCCTGGCGGCCGGCGGGGCGCGGTTGGCCACGTGCGCGCGGACCCCGGAGCACCTGCGGTCCCTCGCGGCGTCCCTGAGCGCCGAGGGGTACGGGGAGCCGTTCACCCGAGCCCTGGACGTCACCGAGCCGGAGCTGCTGGAGCGGTTCGTGGATGCGGCGGGGATACGTTTCAGCGGTCTTGACGGCGTGGTGGCCTGCGCCGGTGGCGCCCGCGGCCGCGGCATCGAGGACGCCGGTCCCCGGGACTGGTCGCTGACCTGGGAGATGAACGTCGGCCATACGGCCCGGCTGGTGAAGGCCGCGGTGCCGCATCTGCGCCGGGCGGGCGGCGGCTCCGTGGTGGTGATCGCCTCCATCTCCGGCTGGAAGCCGGGACCGCAGGCGCAGTACGGGGCGGCCAAGGCCGCCCAGATCCATCTCGCGGCCTCACTCGCCCGTGAGCTGGGCCCGGACGGGATCCGGGTGAACGCCGTCTCCCCGGGGTCCATGCTGATCCCCGGGAAGCGGTGGGACCGGATGCGCACCGAAGAGCCCGAGGCCTACGCCCGGTTCACGGCCGAGCTGCCGCGCGGTGAACTGGTCACCCCCCGAGAGGTCGCCCAGGTCGTGGCGTTCCTGCTCTCGGACGCCTCGAGCGGGGTTTCCGGTGCGCATCTGCCCGTTGACCGAGCCCAGAACGCCCCCACGCCGGGAGGCTATTGACCCCCGGCGCTCCCCCGAGCGGAGGCGCTCCGGACACGCCACCGGCCGCCCACACGGAGCGGCCGGAGACCTCACTCCAGGCACCGGCGGGGCGAGGCCCCGAGGCCGGATGCCTCAGGCGGCCACGCCGAGCACGGTCCGGGAGCGCTGCTCGAACTCCCTGACCACGGGCTCCCCGCGGCGCGGCCGCAGCCGGGTGCGGAAGTCGCGCAGCGCCTGGATCGAGCGCTCGCTGTGCACCCCGCTGAGCGTGTCGAGTGCCTCGCCCGCGGTGCCCACGGCCTCGTCCAGCCGGTTCTGCTGGAGGTAGGCCGTGGCCAGCACGGATCTGCTGATGGCCTGGCGCCGGCGCCGCTCGGCGTTGGCGCGTACGGATTCGGCGGCGGCGTGCTCGGCGTCCGTGGCATTGCCCAGGTCGCGGAAGCACAGCGCCGCCTCGGCGGCCAGATAGTGGTGGTCGAGGAAGCGCACCCAGGGCGACTCCTGCTCGGGGCCCTGGCTGGCCTCCAGTTGGGCGTCGGCCGCGCGCAGCGACTTGGACGCCTCGCGGGGCTGGTCCAGTGCCGCGTAGCCACGGGCGGCCATGGCGTGCAATCGCATCAGCCCGAGTGGGCTTCCGGCGTGCTTGGCGGTGGCGACACCGACCCGGGCCAACTCGACCCCCGCCTCGGGCTGGCCCAGGTTGGTCGCCAGATGGGACAGGCCGGCCAGGATCTGACCGCCCAGGACCCGGTCGCCGCCCTCGGCGCACAGCCGCAGCGCCTGGGTCATATAGCGCTGGGCCAAGCCGTATTCGGCGTTGTCATAGCTGCTCCAGCCGGCCATCGCGGCCAGCTTGGCGGCCGCGGTGAACAGCTGGCGCCGCTCCTGCGGTGGCGCGCCGCGCTGCTGGAGCATGGGGACGACCTCGGTCGACAGATAGAGCACGATGCTGGCGCGGACCTGGCCGCCGCCGAAGCGATTGTCCATCTCGTCGAACATGTTGATCGCCGCGTGGACCTGTTCGACGCGGCCGCCTTCGGCCGCGGGTGCTAGCCGGGCGGTGTCCTGGTTCTCGACCAGCCACAGCAGCCATTCACGCTGTGGGGTCACCAGCGCGCCGGCGACGAAGGGCACCGCACCCAGCAGGCTGCGGCGGGATATGTCGGTGGAGCCGAGTTCGGCGAGCGTGTGCAAGGTTTCTGCTACGTCCTCCCGGTAGGCCAGCGCGCGGGCCACGACCGGGCGCTGTCGGTCGGAGATGAACCCCAGCTCGGCGGGGCCCACGGGCCTGCCGAGCCGGTGGGAGAGCACGGCGGCGATCAGCTCCGGCGTGGTGCCGCGCGGCTGTCCGCCTTGCAGCCAGCGGGTGACGGACGCCTTGTCGTAGTTCGACTCGCGCCCCTGCCTACGGCCCAGTTCATTGACCCGTAGGGCCAATGAGGCGTAGGAGCACCCGGATTCCTTCAGAGCGGCGGCCAACGCGCCGTTGGCCACGGCGCCTTGGCGCCCGCTTACCGGCTGTGCGTGATGCGTCACCGTGACCGTCCCTGTGTCGAGCCACGGCGGTCTGCGGGATCCCCGTCGTTCGCCGCCCACCGGTCGGCCGGGGGCCTCAACGACGTTGTGGACATAGGTGGTTGGGAGCCCTCGCCATAGAGGGTGAGATGGGTCACGTGCTCACTATGCGTGGTGAAGCCGTCACCCCGCAACCTTCGTTCTGATAATTTCAAACCGCTCCGCTCGCTCTGTCTGTGTCATCCATCGCGTGGCACACTGTGCAGGCATATGACAGCCATTCCTACGGGAGGCGGACGTGAGCGAGGCACGGCCGGCCGGCGCCGCCCCCACCGTCTTGCGAAGAGTCCTGGGCAAGCGTCTGCGGCATCTGCGCGAGCGGGCGAAGGTGTCGTTCGAGGAAGCCGCGAAAGCCATCGAGGTCACCCCGTTGACCGTGCGCAGGATGGAAAAGGCGGAAGTCGGCCTCAAGATTCCGTATCTCAAGGAGCTGCTGCGGAACTACGGCGTCCGCGGTCCGGAGATGGATGATTTCCTCGCTCTGGCACGCGAGGCCAACCAGCCGGGCTGGTGGCATCAGTTCCGCGATGTGCTTCCAGACTGGTTCAGTGTTTACGTAAGCCTCGAAAGTGAGGCCACCGTCATTCGCGCGTATGAGCCCCACTACGTCCCCGGGCTGCTCCAGACGGAGGACTACGCACGAGCGGTGCTACGCATGGGCTTCCCGCGCGACACCGACGAGGAGCTGGAGCGCCGGATCGCCCTGCGGGTCAAGCGCCAGAGCCTGCTCACCAAGTCGGACGCGCCGACCATCTGGGCCATCCTCGACGAGACGGTGCTGCACCGCCCGGTCGGCGGCTCGCGGGTGATGCGCGACCAGATCGACCACCTCATCGACACCTTGGACGTCCCCAAGGTCAGGCTGCAGATCATGCGGTTCGCCGCGGGGCCGCACCCCGGGGCCTTCGGCCCCTTCCACTACTTCCGCTTCGGATTCTCCGAACTGCCGGACGTCGTCTACACCGAGAGCCTCACCGGGGCGGTCTATGTGGACAAGCCGGCCGAAGTCGTCGCCTATCTCGAGGTCCTGGACCGGATGGCGGTCCAGGCCGAGCCGATCGGCGACAGCAGCACCATCCTGGCCGAACTGCGTAAGGAGCACTGAGATGCACGACCCCGTCTACACCGGAATGCCGGCTACGGACCTGGGCACGGAGGGCTGGGAGAAGCCCTGGAGCGGGTCCAACGGCGGCACCTGCATCGAGGCCAAGCGACTGCCGGACGGGCGGATCGCGCTGCGCCAGTCCACCGACCCGGCCGGGCCCGCGCTGATCTACACCCGCTCGGAGGTGGCGTCCTTCCTGGAGGCGGCGAAGGCCGGCGAAGCGGACTTCCTCATCGCCTAGAGCGGGCCGGCCACGGCCGGTTTCCCGAAACTCCCCGAAAACCACTACGCCCGCACAACCGCACAACCCCGCACCGCACTCCCGTCCCCGCCGTCCCGCCACGCACACTGAAGACGCCGTGGCGGGCGGCGGTGTCGTCCCCCCTTGTAGATGTGCAGAGCCCATGGGACCGACAGGATGCCGTAAATGAACCTCGACCACGCGGTGACACAGCACCGCACCCTGATCGTCGAGGGCTGCGACGGAGTCGGCAGGGACGCGCTGCTGACCGGTCTCGCCCGCCGGCACGGCTACACCGTCACCCGCGCCTCCCGCGACCTCCCCCATGTCGACCCGGTCCGGCCGTACCGCGAACTCCTCCAGCACGACGGCGCCCTCGCGGTCGACGCCGCGCTGGTCGGCGAGCTCGTCTACGGGCCGCTGCGCCGTGGCCACTCCCGGGTGACGTGGATTCAGGCGTTCGACTTCGCCGAGGCGGTGGCCGAGCGCCACGGCGCCTTCGTCCATGTGACCGCCCCGGTGCATGTGCTGGAGGACCGGCTGGCCGCGGGCGGCGCCTCGGCGGCGGCCCTCGCGGAGATCGACGCCGCGGTCACCGGCTATGACCACGCCTTTTCCACCCTCGCCGAGCACGCCCCGATCCTCACCGTCGAGGAGCGGCCGGCCTCCGCCGGCGGTCCGGACCCGGATCCGGGCCACGGCGCGGCGGCGCCGGAGCCCCCGGTGGCCTCGTTCGCCCGGCCCTTCCCGCGCATCCGTTCCCCCGTGCCGTTCGCCGAGCAGAGCTGAACTCCCCGGCACCGGCCCTAAGTTGGTGCCCCGCGAATCGCATCCGCACGGCAGGAGACTGGCGCTATGACAGACGGCTCGTCGCCCCCCGACCAGCAGGCCATCACCAAGATCGACACCACGGTGCCGCATTCGGCCCGGATCTGGAACTACTGGATGGGCGGCAAGGACAACTACGAAGTCGACCGGATCGCCGGTGACGAGTACCGGGAGGTCGCCCCGAACATCGAGACCATGGCCCGCGCCTCGCGCGCGTACCTCATCCGCACCGTCACCCATGTGGCGGGCGAGTGCGGGATCCGGCAGTTCCTGGACATCGGCACCGGGCTGCCCACCTACGACAACACCCACCAGGTGGCCCAGCGGGTGGCGCCCGAGGCCCGCATCGTCTACGTGGACAACGACCCCCTCGTGCTCCGGCACGCCCAGGCGCTGCTCACCAGCACCCGCGAGGGGGTGACCGACTACATCGACGCCGATCTGCACGAGCCCGAGCGGATCATGGAGGCCGCGTCGAAGACGCTCGACTTCGACCGGCCCATCGCCCTGATGCTGATGGGCATCCTCGGCCACATCCAGAACTACGACGAGTCGGTGTCGATCGTGCGGCGGCTCCAGGCCGCCTTACCGTCCGGCAGCTACTTCGTGCACTACGACAGCACCGACACCGACCAGGCGCTCAAGCAGGCCCAGGAGGGCTACGACGACACCGGCGCCGTGCCGTACGTGCTGCGCAGCGTCGAGCAGATCAGCCGCTTCTACGAGGGTCTGGAGCTGATCGAGCCCGGTATCGTGTCGTGTCCGCTGTGGCGCCCGGCCCCCTCCGAGACGGACATCGAGACCACCGATGTCCACGGGGGCGTGGCGCGCAAGCCGTGACGGTGGTGACGACCAAACGAATGGTTCGGCCACCGGGGAGGTAACCCCCGCCCCCGTCGCGTCGTCAGACACGGCGCCGGGAAGCGAGGCGGAGGGACGCGCGGGTGTTCGAGGTCGGAGCCTGGAGAGTGCCCTCCGTCAAGCGACTGCTGCGGGCGTCGGTCGCCGGTGCCCCCGTCGTCGTACGGCAGCGCCGCGGCCCCCAGGACGAGGCGCCGGGGCGGCCGCGGCACCTGGCCATCATCATGGACGGCAACGGCCGCTGGGCCGCCCTGCGCGGCCTCTCCCGCACCCGCGGCCATCAGGCGGGGGTGCTCGCGCTGCCGCGGGTGGTGGACACGGCCCTGGAGGAGGGCATCGAACACCTGTCGCTGTTCTTATTCTCCACCGAGAACTGGAACCGGCCGCGCGCCGAGGTGGCCGCCCTGATGCGGCTCACCGCCCAGCTCGCGGATGTCTTCCGCGGCTACGGAGAGCGAGGGGTGCGGCTGCGCTGGCTGGGTTCGGAGGCCCGGCTCCCCCGGGCCACGCTGACCGCGCTCCGCCGCGCGGAGGACGAAACCCGCGACAACCGCGCCATGACGCTGGCCTTCTGCTTCAACCACGGCGGCCGGGAGGAGATCGCCCGCGCCGCCACCTCGCTGGCCCGCGCCTCGGCGGACGGCGCGCTGGACCCCGGGCTCATCGACGAGGCCCTGTTCACCCGCCATCTGCCGCACGCCGATCTGCCGGACATCGACATGCTGGTGCGCACCTCCGGGGAGCAGCGCATCTCCAACTTCATGCTCTGGCGGGCGGCCTACGCGGAGCTCTTCTTCGTGGACACCCTGTGGCCCGACTTCACCGGTGAGGAGCTCCGCGCGCTGCTGATCGCGTTCGGGGCCCGTAAGCGGCGTTTTGGCGCGGGCGTCGGCCCCGTCTGACGCGCCCGCCGCTGCTACCACGACGGGCCGCAGTCGGCCGACGACGCATCGCGACACTTCCCGCGGAGCGCTCAGCGGATCTGAACGCCGGAGAGGGTGCGGGCGATGACCAGGCGCTGGATCTCGCTGGTGCCCTCGAAGATCGTATAAATGGCGGCGTCGCGGTGCATCCGCTCGACCGGGTACTCGCGGGTGAAGCCGTTGCCGCCGAGGATCTGCACCGCCTGGGCGGTGACCTGCTTGGCGGTCTCACTGGCGAACAGCTTGGACATGGAGCCCTCGGCAGACTCGAAGGGCCGGCCGCTCACGGCCATCCACGAAGCGCGCCACACCATCAGCCGCGCGGCGTCGATCCGGGTGCGCATATCGGCGAGCTGGAAGGCGACGCCCTGGTTGTCGATGATGGGGCGGCCGAACTGCTGCCGGGTCTTGGCGTAGTCCAGCGCGACCTCGTACGCGGCGCGGGCGGTGCCGACCGCCATGGCGCCGACGGCCGGGCGGGACGCCTCGAAGGTGGCCATCGCGGCGTTCTTCAGCCGCTCCCCGCCCGACTTGGCCCTCTCCCGGGCGCGTGCGAGGCGTTCGTCCAGCTTCTCCTTGCCCCCGAGCAGGCAGCTGCCGGGCACCCGCACCTGGTCGAGGACCACCTCGGCGGTGTGCGAGGCGCGGATGCCGTGCTTCTTGAACTTCTGGCCCTGGGACAGCCCGGGGGTGCCGGGCGGGATGATGAACGAGGCGTGGCCCTTGGAGCCGACGTCGGGGTCGACGACCGCGACCACCACATGGACATTGGCGATACCGCCGTTGGTGGCCCAGGTCTTGGTGCCGTTCAGCACCCATTCGTCCTTGGCCTCGTCGTAGACGGCGCGGGTGCGCATCGAGCCGACGTCGGAGCCCGCGTCGGGCTCGGAGGAGCAGAAGGCGGCGACCTTCACATCGTCGGCGTCGCCGTACATCTGCGGGATCCAGGTGCCGATCTGCTCCTCGGTGCCGTTGGCGAGGACGCCGACGGCGGCGAGGCCGGTGCCGACGATGGACAGGGCGATGCCCGCGTCGCCCCAGAACAGCTCCTCCATGGTCATGGGGATGCCGAGGCCCGTGGGGTCGAAGTACTGCTGGGCGTAGAAGTCGAGGGAGTACAGGCCGATCTTGGCGGCCTCCTGGATAATCGGCCAGGGGGTCTCCTCGCGCTCGTCCCATTCGGCGGCGGCCGGGCGCATGACGTCCGCGGCGAAGCCGTGGATCCAGTCGCGCACCGCCTTCTGATCGTCGTCGAGCTCGAACGAGAACTCCGCCATGACCCCTCCACGTGCTTGTTACCTGCGGTAACAGCAGTCTGTTACCGCCCAGTAGGCAATGTCAACTCCCCCGGGCACGCGGGCCCCGCTCCCCGCTCGGGTGTTACGTTGCGCAGAGCGCGGAGCGCGATCGCGCCGGTAAGCGCGAGGGGCGTAAGGCGCGAGTACGACATCGGGGGCGGGGAGGCAACGCATGCGGACCGGGACCAGCCAGCGGGACGACCAGCGACAGACGGCCCAGCAGAGGCGCAAGGAACTGCTGGAGGCCGCGGACCGGGTGGTACTGCGCGACGGGCCAGAGGCCTCGATGAACGCCATCGCCGCCGAAGCGGGCATCACCAAGCCCATTCTGTACCGCCACTTCGGCGACAAGGGCGGACTGTACCGCGCGCTCGCCAAGCGCCACACCGACGCCCTGCTCGCCTCGCTGCGCGCGGCCCTGGACGCGCCCGCCGACGACCGCCGGCAGCGCGTGGAGGCCACGCTGGACACCTATCTGGCCGCGATCGAGGCGCGGCCCCAGGTGTACCGCTTCCTGATGCACCCGGCCGACCACGGCCAGCAGGAGCCGGAGCAGACCTTCGACGTGGGCCACCACTCCGCCCCGCTGCTGCGGCGGCTCGGCGAGGAACTGGCCACGGTGATCGCCGAGCGGGTGGAGCTGGGCCCCGGCGGTGCCGAGGTGGCCCGGGTCTGGGGCCATGGGATCGTCGGCATGATGCACGCGGCCGGTGACTGGTGGCTGCGCGACCGACCCTGCGCACGCGGCCAGTTGGTGCACCATCTCACCGATCTGCTGTGGGGGCGGCTGTCGCTGGCGGACGACCGGGTCGGCGCACCGGGGTTCTGAGACCCCGCACATCGCTCGCGGCCCGCCCGTAAGCCCGCTGGTGCCCCGGCTCGAACGGGCCCCGCGCCCCGGGGAGGTGCCGACGGATCGTGACGCCTGCGGCGTGGGGCTCCGCCCCAGACCCCGCTCCTCAATCTCCCCCAGCTACCGCTGGGAGGTGCCCCCTGGAGGGCTGGAATGGATCCAGGGGTGAGGCCCCTGCCACGCGGCGGACACCCCGCAGGTCCCTACGCCCTCACAGTCCCGGCGCCCGGCGACGGCGCCCAGGGGGCGCGGCGGATCGCCCGCAGCGCCCGGCGCCGCCGCAGCCCGGTCAGCCGGTCGACGAACAGCCCGCCGTCCAGATGGTCGCACTCGTGCTGCAGACAGCGCGCGAAGAAGCCCGTGCCCTCGATCCGCACCGGCTCCCCGGTCATCGTCGCGCCCTCGATCACCACATGGTCGTAGCGCGGGGTGCCCGCCTCGACGCCCGGCAGCGACAGACAGCCCTCCGGCCCGCGCACCGTCACCCCGTCGGCCGCGACCGGCCGGGGATTGACGACATGCCCCAGATGGCGGTGGTCCTCGTCGTCCGGGCAGTCGAAGACGAAGACCCGCAGCCCCACACCGATCTGATTGGCCGCGAGGCCCACCCCGTGGGCCGCGTACATCGTCGCGTACATGTCCTCGATCAGCAGGGCCAGCTCGGCGTCGAACGCGGTGACCTCCTCGCACGGCGCGCGCAGCGCCGGATCGCCGAAGAGCCGCAGGGGCCGTACCGCTCCGCGGCTGCCCGGGATCACGCCATGTCGCATGGCAGCAAAGCCTACGGCGCCGGTGAGGTGTGCCCCACGCGCGCGGACGGAATTCGGGACAGCCGCCGGATCTCGATAGGCTGCTCTCCGACCGTGGCCTCCCGGCTGGCGATGCGGCGCGGAGGGGGCATACCACCGGCGCCTCGGGGGGCAGAAGCGGCGCCGGTATGCGAGGAGGATCGAGAAGACGATGGCAGGCAACTCGGAGCCGCTGTCACCGCGGGCCAAGCTGGCCGTGACGGCGGGCAGGGCCGCGGCGGCGGTATCGAAGGCCGCGGGCCGCGGCAGCGGATCGGTGATCGGCGGCAAGGTGGCCCTGCGCCTCGACCCCGATCTGCTGAGCAGGCTGGCGCAGCACCTGGACGTCATCCTGGTGTCGGCGACCAACGGCAAGACCACGACCACCCGGCTCATCGCCGAGGCGCTGCGGGCGGCCGGCCCGGTCGTCTCCAACGCGCTGGGCGCCAATATGCCGGCCGGTATCACCTCGGCCCTGGCGGGCGGCTCCGATGCCCGCTACGGCGTCATCGAGGTCGACGAGAAGTACCTCGCCGGTGTGGCGCGCGACACCGAGCCCAAGGCCATCGCGCTCCTCAACCTCTCCCGTGACCAGCTCGACCGCGCCGCCGAGACCCGGATGCTCGCCGAGAAGTGGCGCGAGGGCCTGACCGGCAGCAAGGCGGTCGTGATCGCCAACGCCGACGACCCGCTGATCGTCTGGGCCGCCTCCTCCAGCCCCAATGTGGTGTGGGTCGCGGCCGGGCAGGAGTGGAAGGACGACGCCTGGTCCTGCCCGTCCTGCGGCGGTGTGCTGCAGCGCCCGGGCGACGACTGGGTCTGCGGTGAGTGCGGCTTCCGCCGCCCGGTGCCCAGCTGGGCGCTGAACGGCGACTACGTCCTCGACCCGCACGGCGCCGCCTGGCCCATCCAGCTCCAGCTCCCCGGCCGCGCCAACAAGGCCAACGCGGCCACCTCGGCCGCCGTCGCCGCCACCTTCGGGGTGCCCCCGCAGGTCGCGCTGGAGCGGATGTACCAGGTCCAGGCCGTGGCCGGCCGGTATGACGTGGTCACCTTCCAGGAGCGCCAGCTGCGGCTGCTGCTGGCGAAGAACCCGGCCGGCTGGCTGGAGACGTTCTCGCTGATCGACCCCCCGCCCACCCCGGTGATCCTCTCGGTGAACGCGCGCGGCGCGGACGGCACCGACACCTCCTGGCTGTGGGACGTGGACTACACCCGGCTCGCCGGGCACCCGATCTGTGTGATCGGCGACCGCAAGCTGGACCTCGCGGTGCGCCTGGAGGTCGCCGGGCTCGACTTCCGGGTCTGCGCCGACGCGGACGAGGCGGTGCGGATCTCCCCGCCCGGCCGCATCGAGGTGATCGCCAACTACACCGCGTTCCAGGACCTGCGCCGCCGGGTCGGCAACTGACCCCCGTACGAGGAGACACGACGATGCGTAGCACGAGCCAGAACGGCCTGCGTCTGGTGTGGGTCTACCCCGACCTGCTGAGCACGTACGGGGACCAGGGCAACGTCCTGGTGGTGGAGCGCCGGGCGCGGCAGCGCGGGCTGGACGTCTCCCGCCTGGACGTCCGCTCCGACCAGCAGATCCCCACCTCCGGGGACATCTACCTGATCGGCGGCGGTGAGGACCGCCCGCAGCGGCTGGCCGCCGAGCGGCTGATGCGGGACGGCGGGCTGAACCGCGCGGTCGCCAACGGGGCGATCGTCTTCTCGGTGTGCGCCGGGTACCAGATCCTCGGCCACGAGTTCGTCAACGACCTCGGCCAGCGCCAGCAGGGCCTGGGCCTGCTGGACGTGGTCAGCACCCGCGGCGAGGGCGCCCGGTGCGTCGGGGACGTGCTGGCCGACATCGACGAGCGGCTGGCGCTGCCCCCGCTGACCGGCTTCGAGAACCACCAGGGCGTCACCCACCTGGGCCCGACCGCCCGCCCCTTCGCCCGGGTCCGGTTCGGCAACGGAAACGGCACCGGGGACGGCTTCGAGGGCGCGTACAGCGACACCGTCTTCGGGACGTACATGCACGGCCCGGTGATGGCCCGCAATCCGCACATCGCGGACCACCTGCTGAAGCTGGCCCTCGATGTGAACGCGCTGCCGCCGGTCAACGACCAGTGGTACGAGGCGCTGCGCAACGAGCGGATCGCGGCGGCGACCCAGCCCGCCTGAGCCGCGCCCCGCTCGCTCGAGCGCAGCTCAGACGCCGTTCGAACGCTGGGTGACCGCATGGCGGACATCAGGCCGGCAACCGCGCCCCCGCCGCCCGCCCGCTTGTAGGGTGGCGGGGTCCCGCCGGACGACGCGGTCCGGCCGTCGGCCCCCATCTCAGACAGAGGTATGCGTGCCATGCGCATTGGTGTGCTCACGTCCGGCGGCGACTGCCCCGGCCTGAACGCGGTCATCAGGTCAATCGTCCACCGCGCCACCGTCGACCACGGCGATGAGGTGATCGGCTTCCAGGACGGCTGGAAGGGCCTGCTGGAGTGCGACTACCGCAAGCTGGACCTGGACGCCGTGAGCGGCATCCTGGCCCTCGGCGGCACCATCCTCGGCTCCACCCGGGTGCGCCCCGAGCATCTGCGGGACGGCGTGGAGCGGGCCAAGGGGCATGTGGCGGAGCTCGGCCTGGACGCGGTCATCCCCATCGGCGGGGAGGGCACGCTCAAGGCCGCCCGGCTGCTCTCGGACGCCGGACTGCCGATCGTCGGCGTGCCCAAGACCATCGACAACGACATCGCCTCGACCGATGTGACCTTCGGCTTCGACACCGCGGTCGGAGTCGCCACCGAGGCCCTGGACCGGCTCAAGACCACCGCGGAGTCCCATCAGCGGGTACTGATCGTCGAGGTCATGGGGCGGCACACCGGCTGGATCGCGCTGCACTCGGGCATGGCCGCGGGCGCCCACGCCATCGTCGTCCCGGAGCGCCCGTTCGACATCGAGGAGCTGGCCGGGACCGTCGGGGCGCGGTTCGAGGCGGGCAAGAAGTTCGCGATCGTGGTGGTGGCCGAGGGCGCCAAGCCGCGCGAGGGCACGATGGACTACGAGGCCGGCGGCAAGGACGTCTACGGCCATGAGCGCTTCGCGGGCATCGCCCGCCATCTCTCCGTGGAGCTCGAGCGGCGGCTCGGCAAGGAGGCTCGGGCGGTCATCCTGGGCCATGTGCAGCGCGGTGGCACCCCGACGGCGTACGACAGGGTGCTGGCCACCCGCTTCGGCTGGCACGCGGTCGAGGCCGTCCACCGCGGCGAATTCGGCACGATCACGGCGCTGCGCGGCACGGACATCACCCTGGTGCCGCTCGCGACGGCCGTGGAGCGGCTGAAGACGGTCCCCACCGAGCGGTATGCCGAGGCCGAGTGCGTGCTGTGATCTGAGCGGTTCTAGGCTGGTGCGAGCACATTTCGTGCGCACTGGGAGGAGAGCCGATGGATCACGGCGGGCACGGCATGATGATGGATCTGCCGCCGTTCACGCTGTCGCGCGGGCTGGAGTTCGGCGGCGATCCGTTCTTCCTGGTCGGCTGTGTGCTGGCGCTCGGTCTTTACGGCTGGGGCGTCGTGCGACTGCGGCGGCGCGGTGACGCCTGGCCGGTGGGGCGCGTGGTCTCCTTCGTGCTCGGGGTGCTGACCATCGCGGTCGCGATGTGCACCAAGCTGAATGACTACGGCATGGTCATGTTCAGCGTCCATATGGTGCAGCACATGATCATCAGCATGGTCTCGCCGATCCTGCTGCTGCTGGGCGCGCCGGTCACGCTGACCCTGCGGGCCCTCCCGGCGGCCGGGCGCGGCCGCAAGGGGCCCCGGGAACTGCTGGTCGCGCTGTTGCACAGCCGCTATATGCGGATCATCACCCACCCGGCGTTCACCATCCCGCTGTTCATCGCGAGCCTGTACGCGCTGTACTTCACCCCGCTCTTCGACTTCCTGATGGACAGCAAGGCCGGGCATATCGCGATGATGGTCCACTTCCTCGCGGTGGGCCTGGTCTTCTTCTGGCCGATCATGGGCGTGGACCCGGGCCCGCACCGGCCCGGCTATGTGATGCGGATGCTGGAGCTGTTCGCGGGCATGCCGTTCCACGCGTTCTTCGGGATCGCGCTGATGATGGCGTCCGAGCCCATGGTCGGCACGTACAAGCACCCGCCCGCCTCGCTGGGCATCGACGCGCTGTCGGACCAGACCTGGGCGGGCGGTATCGCCTGGGCCTTCAGCGAGATCCCGTCGGTGATCGTGCTGGTGGCGCTGGTCTACCAGTGGTACAAGTCCGAGCAGCGCCAGGCGCGGCGTATCGACCGCACCGCGGACCGGGACGGCGACCAGGAGCTCGCGGCGTACAACGCCTATCTGGCCTCGCTCCAGTCCCGGAGCCAGTGACCTCGTTCGAGTACCGGAGCCACTGACCCGGCTCCAGTACCGGAGCCACTGAGTCCGGAGGGGTCCGCCGGGTCTTCCCGCTGCGGCGGGGAGGGGAAAGACCCGCCGGACACCCCGTAGCGGCCGGGGCCCGGACCGCGAGACCATGGACCCGGGCCCTGGGTGGGCCCAGGTCTTGGCGAAGGGGCGTCGGGACCGCCGTGAGGAGGTCGGGGATGCCCGGTTCCGCGAAGGCGATGACGGTGGCCACGGTGGGGGGTCTGGTGCTGGTGACGGCCTACACCGTGGCTCTGGGGAGCAACGGCTGGCTCTGGTTCAGCTGGGTGGTGCTCGGACTGCTGACCGTGGGGGTCGTGGTGGCCCGGGGCTGATCTCTACCGGGCGGAGGACCCCTTCGGAGCGGATCCCGAGTCCCTGCCCAGCAGCCGCCGCCATAACGCCGCCCACCACGGGACGCGCCCCGGGCCCGGCGCCTCGGGGCCGGACCGGACCGGTGCCGGGGCCGACGCCTCCTCGGGCATCGAGGGCATCCGCTGCCGAGGGGACAGGAGGGCCTCGACGGGGAGGTCCATGATGTCCGGCTCGGGGCGCCGGGGCATGAACTCCACCGGCAGCTCCACGAGATGGCGGGAGATCCAGGACGAGAGCCAGGTCAGCTCGGACTCGTCCACGGCCAGCCGCAGATCGGGCAGGCGCAGCAGCAGGGTGTCGATGGCGGTGTCCGTGATGGCCCGGCCGATGTCCTGCCCCGGGCATTCATGGGGGCCGCCGCTGAAGGCGAGATGGGACCGGTTGCCGTACATGGGCGCGGCGATGTCGGGGCGGATGGCCGGGTCGACGTTCCCGGCGGCCAGCCCCAGCAGCAGCATGTCCCCGGCCTTGATCCGCTGACCGCCCAGCTCGGTGTCCCCGGTGGCCCAGCGGCCGGGGACGACCGTGAGCGGGGGCTCGTTCCACAGCACGTGCTCGATGGCGTCCGGCAGCGTCATATGGCCGCCGGCCAGGGAGGCGCGGAAGCGCGGGTCGGTGAGGACCATGCGCAGCGTGTTGGCCATCAGATTGGTGGTGGTCTCGTTGCCGGTGAGCAGCACCAGCCGCAGATGCTGGACCACCTCCTCCTCGGTGAGGCCGGAGGGGTGGGCCAGCAGCCAGGACGCCAGGTCCTCGCCCGGTTCGGCGCGCTTGCGGTCCACCAGGCCCTTGAGGGCGTCGGTGACGTACGCGTCGCTGCGCAGGGCCGTCTCGGTGCCCTTCATCAGGTCCCGGGTGGCCTCGACCAGCCGTGGGCCGTACTCGTCGGGCATGCCCAGCAGTTGGGTGAGGACGAGCATGGGCAGCTGCTGGGCGAAGGCGGTGACCATTTCCGCGCCCCCGTCGGCGCAGAAGTCGTTCACCAGCTCGTGGGTGAAGCGGGTGACATGGCGGCGGATCCCGCGGCGGTCGAAGCGCCCCATGGACTCGGTGAGCGCGGCCCGCAGCCGCTCGTGCTCGTCGCCGTCGGCGAAGGTGCACATGGGCTGCCAGCCGACCACCGGCAGCAGGGGCGAGTCGGCGGCGATCCCGCCGTCCTTCCAGGCGTGCCAGTGGCGGGAGTCGCGGGAGAAGCGGGAGGGGGTGCGGGAGACCTCCAGGTTCTCGCGGTAGCCCAGCAGCAGCCAGGCCGGTATGCCACCGTCGAGCACGATCGGGGCCACCGGGCCGTGCTCGGCGCGCAGCCGCTCGTACAGCCCCATCGGGTCCTTCTCGTTCTCGGGCCCGAGGAGGTCCACCAGACCGGCGTCTGGGTCGGAGAGCGCGGTGTGGACGGGGCACCGGGTGGGCGGCGGATCGGCGGGCCCGGTGCCGGGGTCGTCGGGATGAGGAGTCACGGTGTCTCCGGGGTCACGGTGTGGAGGGATTGCAGATGGCGTACGAGGGCGAGGAGGGTGTCGCGGCTGGAGGTCCGGTCGCGGGCATCGCAGTCGATCATCGGGACGGAGTCGGGGAGGTCCATGGCCGCGCGCAGGTCCGCCATGGGGTGGACGGGGGCCTCGGGGAACGCGTTGACCGCGATCACGAACGGCACCCCGCGTTCCTCCAGCCGCCCGACCGCGTCGAAGCTGACCTCCAGACGGCGGGTGTCGATCAGGACCACGGCGCCCAGGGCGCCCTCGAAGAGGCCGTTCCACAGGAACCAGAACCGCTCCTGGCCGGGGGTGCCGAACAGATAGAGCACCAGCCGTTCGTTGAGGCTGATCCGGCCGAAGTCCATCGCGACGGTGGTCTCGGTCTTGCGCTCGATCCCGGCGATGTCGTCGACGCCGACCCCGGCCTGGGTCATGGTCTCCTCGGTGGTCAGCGGGCGGATCTCGCTCACCGAGCCGACCATGGTGGTCTTGCCGACGCCGAAGCCGCCGACGATCACGACCTTGACGGCGGCGGCCGCGGAGGCCGGGAGGGTGTCCTCGCTGCGCGGTCCGGCGATTCCCTCAGAGGTTCTGTAGTCCATGCATCACCGCCTGCAGCAGTTCGGGGTCGGGCAGCACGGCGGCCGGGACCGGCGCCCTGACCTCCACCCGGTCGTCCCGCAGCAGCCCCGCGAGGAGCACGGTGACGGTGGAGACGGGCAGGACCAGATACGCGGAGATCTCGGCCACCGAGAGCGGGAACTGGCACATCCTCAGCACGGCCGCGGCCTCGGGTGCCATCCCCGGCTCCGGTTCGGCGCGCGCCACGATGAGGCTGACGAGCTCGACGGGCCGGTGCCGGGGTTCCTGCGGGGCGCGGCCGCGGCTGACCGTGTAGAGCCGCTCCGGGCCGCCCTCGTCCCACGGCTTGCCGGGCTCGCTCATGTGACGCGTCCGTCGACCCGCGGCGGGCTGCTGAGGTGCTCCCCGAGCCGGGCGACGAGGTCTCTCATGCACTGGCCCATCAGCCCGGCGTCCACGCTGTCCTCGGCGAGCACCGCCAGATAGGAGCTGGTACCGGCCGCCATCAGATAGAAGAACCCGCCGTCGACCTCGATGACGACCAGCCGCATCCGGCCGTCCCCGTCGGGGAATTCGGCGGCGATCGCACCGGAGAGGCTCTGCAGCCCGGCGCAGGCGGCGGCCAGGCGGTCGGCGGTGTCCTTGTCCGTGCCCACCTGGGCCATGCACAGGCCGTCCGAGGACAGCAGGACCACGTGCCGGGTCTCCGGAACGCTGGACGCCAGGTCCCGGAGCATCCAGTCCATGTTGAACCGCGGTTGCGTCACTTGCCTACTCATCCTTGTCCGACGTGTTCGGGGTGTTCGGGGTGCTCGAGCTGTCCGGGGTGCTGGGGGACTTCCGGGGGTCCGGCGCGTCCGTGGCGGCGTCCGCCGCCGGGATCGGCTCGCCGTTGAGCCCCTTGGTGAAGGCGTCCAGCCAGATCCCCGGCTGTACCGGCTGCCGGGCCGGTTCACGGGGCGGGGCGGGCGCCGCCGGGGGCGCGGAGTCGGCACGGAACGACTGGGGGGCTGGCGGGGCGACCATGGGCATCCGGCGGCGGCGCTGCGGGAGTCCGGCGCCGTTCTGCCGGAAGCCGGGGCCGGGGCGGCCCTGCGCCACCGGGCCGGTGCGGGTGGGCGACGGCAGCGGGGTGGCTCGCTTGATGGGCTTGGGCGGGGGCAGTTTGGCCGCGCGGGCGATCGCGCCGCCGGGCGCGGGGGTGGGGCAGATGATGTCCTGCGGTACGACCAGCACCGCGCGTACCCCGCCGTACGCCGAGGGCCGCAGCGAGATCTGGAACCGGTACCGCACGGCGAGCCTGCCGACCACGGCCAGGCCGAGCCTCGGTGTCTCGCCCAGGTCGTTGAGGTCGAATCCGGTGGCCGCCTGGAGCAGCACCGCGTCGGTGCGTCTGCGCGCCTCCTCCGACAGGCCCACCCCGGCGTCCTCGATCTCGATCGCGACCCCGGACTGGACCTCGATCGCGGTCAGGTGCACCCGGGTCTTGGGCGGCGAGTAGCGGGTGGCGTTGTCCAGCAGTTCGGCGAGGGCGTGGATCAGCGGCTCCACCGAGGGGCCGACGATGGCGACGTCCGCCACCGAGTGCAGATCCACCCGCTCGTACTCGAGGATGCGGGACATGGCGCCGCGGCAGACGTTGAACAGCGGCACCTCCTTCTGCCACTGGCGGCCCGGCCGGGAGCCGCCCAGGACGGCGATGGAGTCCGCCAGCCGGCCGATGAGGGCGTTGCCGTGGTCCAGGTGCAGCAGATCCTCGAAGACGTCCGGGTCGGCGCCGTGCTTGTCCTCCATCTCCCGCATGTCCTGGGCCTGTTGGTGGACGATGGCCTGCACCCGGCGGGCGATGTTGACGAAGGCCCGCTGGGCCGCGTCCCTCAGGTCCTCCTCGGTCCGCACGGTGTCCAGCACCCACCGCAGCAGTTGCTCGTGGGCGGCGTCGAAGTCCGGGTCGAGACGGGGCGCGTAGTCGACGTCCTTCATCGCCTCGTGCACCATGGCGCCGCGCCGCAGCCGGGCCACCGTCGCGGGGAGCACCTCCCGGGTCAGCCGCCGGATCTCCGCCTCCTGGGCCGCCAGGCGCTGCCGGGACTCGGTCTCCTGGGCGGCGAGCCGGGTGCGCAGCGTGGTGATCAGCCGTCCGCGGCGCATCGCCTCGGCCGCCGCGAAGGCCACCGCGAGCGTCGCCGCCACTCCGCACCAGGCGACCGTGGCCCGCGCCCCGGACGGGACCACGGCGACGGCCAGCGCCGCGCAGAACGCCATCGCGGCGGGAGGGATGACCCATACGAGCGTGGAGGCGGGCCGTCGGCCTCCGGGTGAGGTGCCGCCTCCGGATGAGGTGCCGGCGAAAACCATGGGCATCCTTAAAAACAGCGAAGAGAAAATGAGTGCGAAATGCGGGCGATGAACCAGCCCGTCATGGGCCCTGGAGCATAGCGGTTTCACCGTCGCATGAATCGAAGATGCTTTTTTCTTCGGAATGCATCACGGTGAATTCAAAGAGCGTGAAAAAGCGATCATCTGCACTCACCCTTTGACCGTGAATGATCGGCCGAGGGCGAATCTGCTCATGGCGAAGGAGTCTGGGCAGCGTGGCACTCGGGCCCATAGCGTCCCGGCATGAGTACTGGGAGCGCATGTGTGATCGGGGCGACGGGGCAGATCGGCCGGGCGGCGGTGCGCGCGCTCGCCGAGGAGGGATGGCGGGTGCGGGCCGCCTCGCGCGGCGGGGGCCGCGACGCGAGCTGGCCCGGGTCGGTGGAGAGCGTGGCCGTGGACCGGGACGACGCCGCCGCGGTGGCCGCGCTGATCGGCGACGGCCGCGATGTGGTGCTGGACTGCGTCGCCTACGGCCGGGCGCACGCACGGCAGTTGCTGGGGCTCGCCGACCGGATCGGATCGGCGGTGGTGATCTCCACCGGAGCGGTGTACGAGGACGACCAGGGCCGGGGCTTCGCCACCCAGGACCGGCCGGACGGCGCCCCGCGGTATCCGGTGCCGCTCCCCGAGTCCCAGCGGACCGTCCCGCCGGGCGACGGCTACGGCAGCCGGAAGGTGGCGCTGGAGCGGGAGCTGCTGGCCGCCGGGGACCGGCTGCCGACGACCCTGCTGCGCGCCGGGGCGATCCACGGCCCGCACTGCCGCACCCCGCGTGAGCTGTACTTCGTCAAACGGGCGCTGGACGGGCGGCCGGTGCGGATCCTGGCGCACGGCGGCCGCAGCCGGTTCCATCCGGTGCATGTCGACAACATCGCGGAGCTGGTGCGGCTGGCCGCCCACCGGCCCGGTTCCCGGGTGCTCAACGCGGGCGATCCACAGGCCCCGACGGTCGCCGACATCGCCGCCGCCGTGGACGCGGTGCTGGAGGTGCGCAGCGAGCTGGTACTGGTCGACGGGGAGCCGCCGCATCCGCATGTCGGCAGCACGCCCTGGAGCCTGGCCCACCCCCTCGTCTACGACATGTCCGCGGCCGAACGGGAGTTGGGCTACCGCCCGGTGACCGGCTATGCGGAATCGCTCCCGGCGACCGTCGCCTGGCTGACGGACCGGCTGGCGGCCGACCCGGACTGGCGCACCGCGTTCCCCGACATGGCCGCCGCCTACGGCCCGATGACCGATCTGTTCGACTACGCGGCCGAGGACGCGTGGCTGCGGGGCGGCGGGAACTCCCCCGCGCCCTGATCGACACGGGGCGTAGGGCGTGATCGGCGCGGGGCCGTACGGCGGACAAACGGAACCGGGGCCCCGCGGGGGGGACCGCCGCCCCCCCCCCAACACCCCGCACCACCCCCACAATAATGAACCGCGGCCCCCGCCAGGCGCCCGGGCCCACACGCCCG
>NZ_JBHYVB010000029.1:24623-78754 GCF_042750115.1 Streptomyces sp. NPDC059455 | reverse complement strand
GCGCGCCCGCGCCCCACCCCGGGCGGCGGGGGGGGGGGCGGCCCCCACCAAGCACCGCTATGCGGCTCCGCCGGGTGGCCCGCCGGACACCCCGCAAGGCGCCTCGGCGCATTCGGCGCCGAGGACCAGCCCAGGACCGCCAAGGGGCCGTTGGCGGCCGGGGCCAATGCCGGCGTCTCGCGTATACCAACGGGGGGAAGACGCGGGGCGCCATTCGTCACGTGACCGTCGTACGGCCACGGTCCGGTCCCGTGTAACGCGCACGGCCCTGCCCCGATTCAGGAGGGCAGGGCCGCGTTGCGCGTGGGGTGTCAGGCGGGCACGTGCTCCTTCGCCGTGTCACCGTCACGCCGCTCGGGGAGGGACTTGCCCTCGGCCGCCTCGGAGTCGTCCTCGGCCGGGCCGTGGCCGCCACCGTTGCGGGCGAAGCCCTCCGCGTCGAACGGCAGCCGTCCGGCGAGGACTTCGTTCATCCGCTCCTTGTCGATCTCCTTGGTCCAGGTGCCGACCAGCACGGTCGCGACCGCGTTGCCCGCGAAGTTGGTGAGGGCGCGGGCCTCGCTCATGAAGCGGTCGATGCCGACGATCAGGCCGACGCCGTCCACGAGTTCGGGCCGGTGCGACTGGAGACCGCCCGCCAGCGTCGCCATGCCCGCGCCGGTCACACCGGCGGCGCCCTTCGACGCGACGATCATGAAGACGAGGAGGGATATCTGCTGGCCTATGGAGAGCGGGTCGCCCATGGCCTGGGCGATGAACAGCGAGGCCATCGTCAGGTAGATGGCGGTGCCGTCCAGGTTGAAGGAGTAGCCCGTGGGGACGGTGATGCCGACGACCGGTTTACTGACGCCCGCGTGCTCCATCTTCGCGATCAGCAGCGGCAGCGCCGACTCGGAGGAGGACGTCGACAGGATCAGCAGGAACTCCCGAGCCAGGTACTTCAGCAGCAGGAGGATGTTGATGCCCGCGACCAGCCGCAGGATCGTCCCGAGGACGAGGAACACGAACAGCGCGCAGGTCACATAGAAGCCGATCATGATGACCGCGAGCGCCTTGAGCGCGTCCAGACCGGTCTCGCCGACCACGGCGGCGATCGCGCCGAAGGCGCCGACCGGGGCCGCCCACATGACCATCGACAGCAGCTTGAAGACGAGCTGCTGTATGTGGCCTATGCCACGCAGCACCGGCTGGCCCGCCTTGCCCATCGCCTGCAGGGCGAAGCCCGCGAGGAGAGCCACGAACAGGGTCTGCAGCACCTCGCCCTCGGTGAAGGCGGAGACCAGCGTCTTCGGGATGATCCCGAGCAGGAAGTCCGCCGTCGACTCGGAGGCGCCCTCGGCCTGGCTCTGTCCGGCCTGGGCCGCGTCATGGCTCATGTGCAGGCCGCTGCCGGGCTCGAGGAAGTTGCCGACGACCAGGCCGATGGCGAGGGCCACGGTCGACATCACCATGAAGTAGCCAAGCGCCAGACCGCCGACCGCGCCGACCTTCGCCGCCTTGCGCACCGAGCCGACGCCGAGCACGATCGTGCAGAAGATGATCGGCGAGATCAGCATCTTGATGAGGTTGACGAAGCCTTCGCCGATGGGCTTGAGCTCCACCGCCGTATCGGGGGCCACGAAGCCCACGAGGATACCGAGCGCCACCGCGCCGATGACGGCGAGGTAGAGGTAGTGAATCCTTTCCTTCTTCGGCTTCGTCCCATCCGGTTCCGTACGCCCGGATACGGGCGGCGAGGTGTCCGCAGCCACGGTGCTGCCTCCTTCTGTTCTGCCGTCCAACTGTCCCGGCGCTGTACTGTGTGCGGCTCGCACACCGCCTTGAACGGTCCCGGCGACTATGCCCCAGCCTGTGACGGGGGTCACCCTTCCGTTCATTTCGTTCATACAAAGATGCGTGTGCAGACTGATGACCATGCGCATTCCCCACCCCCGGAGCCTGGCGGGCCAGCTCTTCGCGATGCAGGTCGTGCTGGTCGCCGCCCTGGTGGCCGGATGCGCCGTCTTCGCCTACGTCACCGACCGCGAGCAGGCGGTGGTGGCCGCGCGACAGCGGGCGACCGCCGCCGCGGTGGCCGTCGCCGACTCCCCGTCGGTCGCCGAGGCCGCGCGGTCCAAGGACCCCACGGCCCGGCTCCAGCCGTACGCGGAGAAGGTGCGCCGGGACACCGGCGTCACCTTCGTCACGATCATGGATACCCACGGGGTGCGCTGGGCGCACCCCGATCCGCGCCAGATCGGCGCCACCTATCTCGGCCACATCAAGCCCGCGCTGCGTGGGCGGATCTTCGACGAGACGTACACCGGCACCCTCGGCTCCTCCGTGCGGGTCGTGGCCCCCGTGCGCGACGCCCGCGCCGGCGGCCGGATCACCGCGCTGGTCAGCGCGGGCATCACGGTGGACACCATCAGCGCCCAGGTGCGCCGCCAGCTGCTCGCGCTGCTCGCCGTCGCGGCCGCGGCGCTCGCGGCCGGCGGCCTGTGCGCGTATGTGATCAACGCCCGGCTGCGCCGCCATACCCACGGGATGAACGCGGCCGAGCTGAGCCGGATGCACGACTACCACCAGGCCGCGCTGCACGCCGTGCGCGAGGGGCTGCTGATGCTCGACGGGCAGCGGCGGATCGCGCTGATCAACGACGGCGGGCGGGAGCTGCTCGGCCTGCCCGAGGACTCCGTCGGCCGCTACGCCTCCGACCTGGGCCTGCCGCCCGCGCTGACCGGCGCCCTGCTGGCCGCCGAGCCACGCGTGGACGAGCTGCATCTGACCGCGGAGCGGGTCGTGGTCGTCAACACCTCACCGGTGAGCAGCGGCGAACAGCGCGGCACCGTCGTCACACTGCGCGACCACACCGAGCTCCAGGCGCTCTCCGGCGAACTGGACTCGCTGCGCGGCTTCGCGGAGGCGCTGCGCTCGCAGGCCCATGAGGCCGCGAATCGGCTGCATGCCGTCGTCTCGCTGATCGAACTGGGCCGGGAGGACGAGGCGGTCGACTTCGCCACCGCCGAGCTGGAGCTGGCCCAGGCGCTGACCGACCAGGTGGTGGCGGCCGTCGCCGAGCCGGTGCTGGCCGCCCTGCTGCTGGGCAAAGCGGCCCAGGCCAGCGAGCGCGGCGTCGAACTCGTCCTGGCCCCCGACAGCCGCATCGACGACGGCCTCCTCCCGCCCGGCCTGCCCGCCCGCGACCTGGTGACCATCCTCGGCAACCTCATCGACAACGCCACGGACGCGGCCGCCGAGGGCGTCGGCAACGAGTCGGCCCCGCGCAGCGCCCGCGTCACGGTCACCGCCCGCGCGGACGCCGGCGAGCTGACCCTGCGTGTATCGGACACCGGCGCCGGGCTCGACCCGGCGGCGTCCGAGGAGGTCTTCCGCCGCGGCTGGAGCACGAAGTCCCCGGGCCGCGGCATCGGCCTGGCCCTGGTCCAGCAGGCCGCCCGCCGCAACGCCGGCACGGTCGAGGTCACAACCTCCCCGGATGGCGGCGCCGAATTCACCGCCCGCCTACCACTGACAACCCCGGCCGCCACGCCTTGACCCCCACATCGCGCAGGGGCGGCCCCCCACGGGCCCCAGCAGCGCCCGGCAACAGCCGGGCAGTGCCGGGCGGCCATATCCGGCCGTCCGGGGGCGGGGGCCCGGGGGCGGAGGCCCTGGGAGACGGGGCCTAGGGGAATCGTCGCCGTAGGGATCTGGCCACTTGCGGTTACCCTCCGTAAATTGGAGCCCTGAGCTTCCGCGTCCACCGCGTTTCGACCGCGTTTCGAGAGGAATCCGTTCATGAGCCCGCCGCAGGCGAGACCGGGGGATCCGGCGCCGATCCGGGTTCTCGTCGTCGAAGACGACCCCGTCGCGGCGGACGCGCACCGGATGTACGTCGAGCGCGTTCCCGGCTTCGCCGTCGTCGGGGCGGCGCGGAGTGGCGGGGACGCGCAGCGGTTGCTGGAGCGGACGCCCGCCGATCTCGTGCTGCTGGACCTCTACCTCCCCGACGGGCACGGCCTCCAGCTCGTACGGGCGCTGCGCGCGGCCGGGAACGGCGCGGATGTGATCGCGGTCACCTCGGCCCGGGACCTCGCGGTGGTCCGCGACGGGGTCTCCCTCGGGGTCGTGCAGTACGTGCTGAAACCGTTCACCTTCTCCACCCTCCGGGACCGCCTCCTCCGGTACGCCGAGTTCCGCGCGACCGCGGGCGAGGCCAGCGGGCAGGACGAGGTGGACCGGGCGCTGGGCGCGCTGCGGGCGCCGCAGCCCGCCGCGATGCCGAAGGGGCTGACCCAGGCCACCCTGCACGCGGTCACCGAGGCGCTGCGCGGCGCGGCGGAGGAGGGCATCTCGGCCGCGGCCACCGCCGAGTCCGTGGGGATCTCCCGGATCACCGCCCGCCGCTATCTGGAGCACCTGGTGGAGGCCGGGCGGGCCGCCCGCGCCCCGCACTACGGGCAGATCGGCCGGCCCGAGCTGCTGTACCGCTGGCTCAGCGAGCACTAGGAGTTACCGGCTGGAACCCGCCGCGGTGGTCGCTCGATGTCTGCCATGCGGCGCTTACATCAGGACATGCACGACAGTGCCGCCTCGATCCGCGCCTACGTTTGCGGAATGCATTGTTCCCCGTACACCGACCCTTCGGCACCCACGGCAGACAGCAAGCGGCGTCCGCTCCTCGGCCCCAGTTGGTTCGCGGCCGTGATGGGCACCGGCATCGTCGCCAATGCGGCGGTCACCCTGCCACGGAGCTCCCCCGTGCTGCGGACCGCCGCCACGGTGGTCTGGCTGGGCGCCGCGCTGCTGCTGGTCCTGCTGGCCGTCGGTTACCTCCGGCAGCGGGCGCTGCGGTCGCACGCCGGTGATCCGGTGACCGCCCAGTTCTTCGGCGCGCCGCCGATGGCGCTGCTCACGGTGGGGGCCGGGGCGCTGCTGCTCGGCCGCCCGCTGTTCGGGCCCGGGATGGCGCTGGACGTGGACTGGGTGCTGTGGTCGCTCGGTACCGTGCTCGGTCTTGTCACGGCCTGCACGGTGCCCTATCTCATGGTCACCCGGCACCGCTTCGCGCCGGACGCGGCGTTCGGGGGCTGGCTGATGCCGGTGGTGCCGCCGATGGTCTCGGCCGCGACGGGCGCGCTGCTCATCCCTCACGCACCGGCGGGGCAGTTGCGGCTCGCCCTGCTGCTGGGCTGCTACGCGATGCTCGGGCTCGGCCTGGTCGCGGCGCTGCTGGTGCTGGCCATGATCTACGGCCGCCTGGTACACCATGAGGTCCCCGCCGGGACGGTGGTGCCCACGGTGTGGATCGGGGTGGGGGCGTTGAGCCAGTCGGTGACGGCGCTCGGCGCGCTGGCCACGGTGGCGCCGAGCGCGCTGCCCGCACCCTACGCGCGGGGCGCCGAGGTGTTCGCGCTGCTGGGCGGGATCGCGGTGTGGGGCTTCACCATGCTGTGGGTGGCGCTGGCCACAGGACTGACGGTACGGACGATCCGGGCCGGGCTGCCGTTCGCGCCCACCTGGTGGTCTTTCATCTTCCCGGTCGGCGCCTGTGTGACGGCCACCAGCGCCCTCGCGGAGCGGACCGGTTCTGACATGTTCGTCTGGATCGCCGTGGTGTTCTATGGGCTGCTCGTCATCGCCTGGGTGGTGGTGACCGGCCACTCCCTGCGCCATGCCGCCCGGCACATCCTGCTCGACCCGGCGGGCGATGCCGTCGGCGACCCACTCACCACCGAGGAGGGCTGAACGGCTCCCTGTCGCGACGGGTCCGCTCCATCCCGCATGACACCGCATGACACCGCATGTCCTCATGTGATGTTCTTATGGCACATTCACCTGTCTTTCCTTATTTCCTCACTGTTTTAGCGTGGATGATATGACTCAGTCGTACGGGCTGGAATTCGGCCTCAACGAATGGCTTGTGGACGAACAGCACGAGCGGTATCTGCACGACCCGCGCTCGGTCGACCAGGCGTGGAGGGACTTCTTCGCCGCTCCCGCCACCGCGACGGAGCGGCGGGGGCGCGACGAGACGAGCGCTGTGAGTGACGACGCGGACGAGGTGGCGGTCAAGGCGGTCCGCGTCGCGGCGCTCATCCACGCGTATCGCGTGCGCGGACATCTGATGGCCGACACCGACCCGCTCGCGGCGGAGCGGAGGGGCTCGCACCCGGAGCTCGACATCACGGCATTCGGGCTCGGCGACGAGGACCTGGAGCGGACGTTCGTCGTCGACGGCTTCGCCGGGCGGGTCACCATGCCCCTTCGCGACGTTCTGCGGGTCCTGCGGGACTCCTACTGCCGGACCGTCGGCACCCAGTACATGCACATCCAAAGCTCCGAAGAACGTCGCTGGGTCCAGCAGCGGATCGAATCGCCTCACCCGGGGGCGGACCGCGCCGAACAATTGCAGATCCTCTACCGGCTGGGCGCGGCGGAGGCCCTCGAGACGTTCCTGCACACCAAATACGTGGGCCAGAAACGGTATTCGCTCGAAGGCGGCGAGTCCGCGATCGTGCTGCTCGACGCCCTGCTGCACCGCTCCATCAGCACCGGGGTGAGGGAAGCCGTCATCGGTATGGCGCACCGCGGCCGGCTCAATGTTCTCGCCAACATCGTCGGCAAGTCCTACGCGGAGATCTTCCACGAGTTCGAGGACGCGATGGACATCCGGTCGGTCCAGGGATCCGGGGATGTGAAGTACCACCTCGGTGCGGAGGGGACCTATCGCGCCCTGAACGGCGGCACCATCGCCGTCTCCGTCGTGGCGAACCCCTCGCACCTGGAGATCGTGGGGCCGGTGGCGCAGGGAGTGGTCCGCGCCAAGCAGGAGGTGGCCGCGGACGGTGCCGACACCTTCCCCGTCCTGCCCATCGTCCTCCACGGGGATGCCGCGTTCGCCGGTCAGGGTGTGGTCGGCGAGACGCTCAACATGTCACAGCTGCCCGGCTACCGCACCGGTGGGACGGTTCACATCGTCATCAACAACCAGCTCGGCTTCACGACCGCACCCGCCTACGGCCGTACCAGCGGCTACGCCACCGATGCGGCACGGACCGTCGAAGCCCCGATCTTCCACGTCAACGGAGACGACCCCGAGGCCGTCGTCCGCATCGCACGGTTGGCCTTCGACTACCGTCAGGCGTTCCACAAGGACGTCGTCATCGATCTGATCTGCTATCGGCGCCACGGCCACAGCGAGGTCGATGATCCATCCATCACGCAGCCGGCGATGTACGACCGCATCGTCGCCAGGCATTCGGTGCGCAAGCTGTACGCCGAGGCGCTGATCCGCCGGGGAGACACCAGCGAACGGCAGGTGGAGGGCGCCCTGCGGGACTACCGGGAACGCCTTGAGCGTGCCTTCGTCGAGACCCAGGCGCTGTCGGCTCCCGGCCACTCCCCGGAACGCGTCATTCCCGGGGACGCCGAGGACGCGGCCGCCCCTCGAGCGACCACCGCGATCACTGAGGCGACCGCCCGGCGAGTCATCGCGTCCCAGACCAGTCCGCCGCACGACTTCACCGTGCACCCGCGCGTTCTGCCGCAGCTGCGCCGACGGGCCACGATGCTGGACGCGGGAACGATCGACTGGGCCACCGCGGAAACTCTCGCCATCGGCTCCCTGCTGCTGGACGGGGTGCCGGTACGGCTGGCCGGGCAGGACTCCCGCCGCGGCACGTTCGGGCAACGGCACGCCGTGCTCACCGACCGGCGCACCGGCGTGGAGTACACACCGCTGAACTCCCTCGGCGCGTCGGCCGCGGACTTCGCACCCCACGACTCGATGCTGTCCGAACTGGCGGCGCTGGCCTTCGAATACGGCTACTCCCTGGCACGGCCGGAGGCTCTGGTGCTGTGGGAGGCCCAGTTCGGCGACTTCGCCAACGGCGCCCAGACCGTCATCGACGAGTACATCGCGTCATCCGAGCAGAAATGGGGGCAGCGCTCCGGGGTGACGCTGCTGCTGCCGCACGGCTTGGAGGGGCAGGGACCGGACCACTCCTCCGGCAGGATCGAGCGATTCCTCCAGCTGTGCGCGCAGGGGAACATGAGCGTCGCCATGCCCTCCCTGCCCGGCAACTACTTCCACCTGCTCAGGCAGCAAGCGCTCGGCGAGCGCGGGCGCGGAAGGCCACTGGTCGTGTTCGCTCCCAAGTCGATGCTGCGGCTGAAGACGGCCACCTCCACACTGACCGAGCTCACCACGGGCGCGTTCCGTGCGGTCCTGCCGGATGAGACGGCCGATGCCGCCCGGACCGGGCGCGTGCTGGTGTGCTCGGGCAAGGTCTTCTACGACCTGGACGCCCACCGGCGAAGCTCGAACCTGCCGGACACCGCGATCGTCCGCGTGGAGCGTCTCTACCCGTTCCCGGAGCGGGAGTTCGGCGCGGAACTCGCCCGTTTCCCCGCCGACGCCGAGGTGCGGTGGGTGCAGGAGGAGCCGGAGAACCAAGGCGCCTGGTCCTTCGTGGAGCCCTATGTGCGGCGGCTGGCGAACCGTCCCGTCGGATGCGTCAGCCGACCGCCGGCCCCCGCCCCGGCCGTGGGCTCCGCCCGGCGGCATGCCGACGAGCAGAAGGATCTCGTGACCTCCGCTTTCCGCTGACCGCGCGGCCTGCCACACCGCGCGGCCTGCCACGCAACAGAAGGGCCCGGCGCGCCTCGGCTACGGCGAGACGGCTTCGGACGCCGCATCCTCCGCGCCCACGCCGGTCGTGCGGAAACTGGTCCGGTAGGCACCGGGCGTCACCCCCAGGTGTCGCACGAATGCTCTGCGCATCGACTCCGGCGAGCCGAACCCGGTACGCCGCGCCACCACCGCCATGGCGTCATCACCCGTCTCCAGCAGCACCCGGGCGGCCTCCAACCGGACCTGCTCCACATACCGGGCCGGAGTGGTTCCCACCTCTTCGTCGAAGAGCCGGGTCACATGGCGGACGCTGACACCCGCCTTGCGCGCCATGGCCGACAGGGTGTGGTTGGCCCCGGGGTTCTCGGCGACCTCGTCCAGCACCCGGCGGAGCGTCTCCCGATGAGAGTGCGGGACCTGGGAGCGGACGCTGAACTGGGACTGGCTCCCCGGCCGTTGCATGAAGACGACCATGTCCTTGGCAACCGCGCGAGCGACCTCCGCACCGTAGTGATCTTCGACGAGCGCCAGGGAGAGGTCGATGCCCGCGCTGACACCCGCCGAGGTCATCATTCGCCCGTCCCGCACGAAGATGGCGTCCGGTTTGACCCGCACGGACGGGAAACGCAGGGCCAGCTGCTGCGACTGCCGCCAGTGCGTCGCGGCGCGACGCCCGTCCAGCAGTCCGGCCGCCGCCAGCAGAAACGCTCCCGTACACACTGATGCCGTGCAGCGGGCCCGCTCGTCCAGCCGCCGGACGACGTCCAGGAACGCGTCGTCCTTGATCAGCGTTTCCCATTCCGGGCCGCCCGGGATCAGCAGAACGTCGCACGGCTCACGCACATCATCGACACGCAGGTCAGCGCCGAGGCGGGTCCCGGCGGAGGTGATCACCTCCGCCCCGTCCTCGGACACGGTCCGCACCCGATAGCGCCCGCCGAACTCGTTCGCCGACGCGAACACCTCGATCGGACCGGTCACATCGAGTAGCCGCACCCCCGGGAAGACGAACACGATCACACTGAGCGGGCCCGTTCCAGGGCGCTTGTGGTTCATCAGATGCCTCCGGGCCGTGCGCAAGGGCCTAGCAGACGCTGGCGACCCGTTGAGCGCCGGCCGATTTCCTCGTCTTCCCTGGGTCCATTGTCCGCCTTCGGCCAGAACCGGGACTACGACCGGCGCCCTCCCTGCTGGGAGGCACATTCTCCCAGGCACTCGCGAACCCGATAGGAAAGTTTCCTATCCGACATCTTGTCGCGGCCATGCCGCCTCGCTAGGTTCAGCCTCGCTCGACTTCCTCCCACCCCCCACCCAGGAGGCTCCATCAGCCATGCCTCTTTCCAAGCCGACGCACCGCAGACTCGCCCTCGCCGCCGCCATCGGCCTGCTCGCCGCGGGCGCCACCACGGCGGCCACCGCCCAGGCGGCGCCGTCGACGGCGCGCACCGCCGCCGCGCCCAGCGGGCTCAACGGCCCCTACCTGTACCTGGGTTGGGGCTCTCCGCCCAAGGCCACGGATGTCATGTCGGCCACCGGCACCCAGCAGTTCACGATGGCCTTCATGCTGTCCGACGGCGGGTGCACCCCCAAGTGGGACGGCTCCCGCGCGCTCACCGGCGGCAACGACCAGTCCACGATCAACTCCATCCGCTCGGCGGGCGGCGATGTCACCGTCTCCTTCGGCGGCTGGAGCGGTAACAAGCTGGGCGAGAAGTGCTCCTCCGCGTCCGCGCTCGCCGGCGCGTACCAGAAGGTCATCGACGCCTACAAGCTCAAGTCGATCGACATCGACATCGAGTCGACCGAGTTCGAGAACGCGACGGTCCGCCAGCGGGTGATCGACGCGCTCAAGACGGTCAAGCAGAAGAACAGCGGCATCAAGGTGTACGTCACCTTCGGCACCACCACGAGCGGCCCCGACTCCAACGGGAAGGACCTGGTCAAGCGCGGTGCCACCGCCGGGCTCGACGTGGACGGCTGGGCGGTCATGCCGTTCGACTTCGGCCAGGGCTCGATCGACATGGCGGCGGCCACCAAGTCCGCGGTGGACGGCCTGAAGAACACGGTGGCGAGCGCGTACGGCCTCTCCTCCGACGCCGCCTACCGCAAGGCCGGCTTCTCCTCGATGAACGGCAAGACCGATGTCGCGGGCGAGACCATATCCCTGAACAACTTCAAGGACATGGTCTCCTACGCCAAGAGCCACCACCTGGCCCGCGTCAGCTTCTGGTCGCTCAACCGCGACCGCAAGTGCGGCTCCGGCACGGACGGGGACGCGTGCAGCGGTATCGACCAGGGCACGTACGACTTCACCAAGGCGCTCGCGGGCTACAACGGCTGACCCCGGACCGAGCCGAATCCACCCACCCCGCGAGGTGGCGGCGTTCGATCAAGTGACCATCCAGGTCACGGGGATTGACCTTCCGTTGAAGCCGACCTTACGGTCAGCCCGCAGCCCACAGAGGCCAGCAAGGAGGTCGTGCCCGTGCGCCCCACCGCCCCACTGATCCTCGCCGCCACCCTCGCCGCCACCGCCGGACTCACATCCTGCGGTGGCGGTTCGGGCAGCGACCCGGACACCGTCAAGGTCGCCTACAACCGCTCCACCGACAACAAGATCCGCTTCAAGGACAACCATCTGGCCGAGGTCAAGAAGCAGTTCGAGAAGGCCAACCCCGGCAAGAAGGTCAAGCTGATCCCGATCCAGGCGCAGGACAACGACTACGCCACCAAGGTCCAGCAGATGATGCGGTCCCCCAAGACCGCCCCGGACCTGGTCTACGAGGACACCTTCCGGATCAACTCCGACATCAAGGCGGGCTATCTGCGCCCCCTCGACGACTATCTGGACAAGTGGAAGACCTGGGGCCAGTTCGTCGACACCGCGAAGGCCGCGGCCAAGGCCGAGGACGGCAAGACGTACGGCGTCCCGGACGGCACCGACACCCGCGGCCTGTGGTTCAACAAGAAGATCTTCGCCAAGGCCGGGCTGCCCGCCGACTGGTCCCCCAAGAACTGGAACGAGATCCTCGAGGCGGCGCGCACGATCAAGAAGAAGGTCCCCGGCGTCACCCCGCTCAACGTCTACACCGGCAAGGCCCCGGGCGAGACCTCCGTGATGCAGGGCTTCGAGATGCTGCTGTACGGCACGGGCGAGGCGGGCGGAAACCCGCTCTACGACCCCGGCGCCAAGAAGTGGGTCACTGGCGGCAAGGGCTTCAGCGACGCCCTCGGCTTCCTCAGGACCGTCTACTCGGAGAAGCTCGGCCCGGACATCTCCGACGCGCTCGACCCCAACGTCGGCACCACCGTCTTCAGCGAATGGCTCCCCGAGGGCAAGCTGGCCATCGCCCTCGACGGCTCCTGGCTCGGCCAGAACTGGCTGAAGACCGGCGGCAAGCCCTGGCCCGAGTGGTCCAAGACCCTCGGTCAGGCCCCGATGCCCACGCAGAACGGCCAGGCGCCCGGCAAGGTCAGCATGTCCGGCGGCTGGACGTGGGCGATCACCGCGAAGTCCAAGAACCCGGATCTGGCCTGGAAGTTCATCGAGCGGCTCCAGACCAAGGACAACGCGGTCACCTGGGACATCGTCGACGCGCAGATCGCGGTCCGCAAGGACGTCGCGCAGGACCCGAAGTACACCTCCTCCATGCCCGGGATCACCTTCTTCACGGGCCTGGTGAAGTACACCCACTACCGCCCCACCACCCCCGTCTATCCGCAGGTGTCCACGGCGATCGGCGAGGCGATGGAGGCGGCGACCACGGGTGACGCCTCACCGGAGAAGGCCGCGAAGGGTTACGACGACCAGCTGAAGTCCATCGCCGACGGCGCCACGGTGGCGGCGGGCGGCCAGGGCTGAGGGCCGCCCCCCCCCGATGGCAACCGCGACCAAGGTGGCGGCGGCCCCGACGGAGACCCCGGCCCGGCCGGGCCCCCGTCGCGGCCGCCCCCTGCGCTGGCTTCCGCTCGCCCCCGCCACCGTCATGCTGCTGCTCTTCCTCGGTGGCCCGATCGCCTACTGCGTCTATATCGCCTTCACCAATATGCAGCTCACGGGCGCGTCCTCCACGGACTTCGTGGGCCTGGACAACTTCCAGCGCGCCTTCGGGGACGACGACTTCCGCAACGCGGTCGTCCTCACCCTCGTCTTCACCCTCCTCTCCTCCCTCGTCGGCCAGAACACCCTGGGCCTGGCCCTGGCCGCCCTGATGCAGCGCGCCTCCCGGCCGGTGCGCACACTGACCGGCTCGATCGTCATCGCGGCCTGGGTCGTCCCCGAGATCGTGGCGGGCTTCCTGCTGTACGCGTTCTTCCGCCGTGAGGGCACGCTCAACGCGCTGCTGGACTGGCTGGGGCTGCCGTCCCAGAACTGGCTCTACACCCTGCCCATCCTCGCCGTCTCCTTCGCCAACGTCTGGCGCGGCACGGCCTTCTCGATGCTCGTCTACTCCGCGGCGCTGTCGGAGATCCCCAAGGAGATCACCGAGGCGGCGGAGGTCGACGGCGCCGGCGGCCTCGGCCGCTTCTGGCACATCACCCTGCCGATGATCCGCCGCTCCATCGGCACCAATCTGATGCTGAACACCCTGCAGACGCTGTCGGTGTTCGGCCTCATCTGGGCCATGACCCGAGGCGGCCCGGGAAACCGCAGCCAGACCCTCCCGGTCTTCATGTACGACCAGGCGTTCAACAAGTCCCTGATCGGCTACGGCACGGCGGTGGCACTGCTGTTGCTGCTGGTGGGCGCGCTGTTCTCGGTGGTGTATCTGCGGCTGATGAAGGAAGAGGTCTGACCCCGCCGCACCGCCGCACCGCAGACCGCTCGGGGCCACGGTCCGGGCTGTGGCCCGGAGCGGCCTGAGCTGCCGTCATTACACGTCACGTCACGGCGTCGGCGAGCATGAAGGCGGCCACGGCCAGCAGGACCACCGCGAAAACGCGCTGCAGGCGGGGCCCGGAGACCTTCGCGGCCATGCGCTTGCCGTCCCAGGCGCCCAGGATCGCGGTTCCGATGAATGAGCCGATCACCGCCCAGTCCAGCGAGGCGGCGGCGCCGGAGCGAGTGGCCAGGGAAGCCAGTGAGTTGACCGTGATGACCAGCAGGCTGGTGCCGACCGCGGCCTCCATCTCGAAGGCCAGGACGGTGACCAGGGCGGGCACGGCGAGAAAGCCGCCGCCCACACCGAGCAGTCCGGTCAGCGTGCCCAGGCCGGCACCGGCCCCGGCCGCCCTGCCCGGCCGTACGTCGCCGCTCCCGGAGCGGACGGTGTCAGCGGGCCGGAGCATTTTGACGGCGGAGAGGATGGCTGTGGCGGCGAAGGCGATGGTGAGGACGGCTTGGGGCACATGCGCGGCGGCGGCTACCGGCTCTGGGGTGCGAGCCAGCACTTTCTGAACGCAGCCTGCGCGCACATGTCCATGAGCCGGAAATAGCCTTGCCGAACCGGCAAATCGATGGGCGTGGTCCGATACGCCGTCGGCGTGGTCCGGCGCCATGGGCAGGACGCCGAGGATCACGTCGTGCATCGCCCCCCGTACCAGCGCCAGGTCCAGCTAAGCGCTCCGCGGGAATTGTCGGGATGCGTCGTCGGCCGACTGCGGCGCCGTCGTGGCTGGTCGCGCCCGCGCGGCGGAGCCGCACATCGACACGGCCCCGCGCCCCTTCGGGGCGCTGCCCGAACCGAAGCGGACTTCCTCTGACCTGCTTAGCCGTCGCGGACGGCCTCAAGGCGTGAGGTCAACGGCAGGTCGACCAGCCCTGGCTCGACGGGGCGTGCACCGTCGCACATACGGCCCACCGCCCGGTCGAGCCGTTGGGCGCGCCGGATGACCGGGTCGCCGGGGCGATGGACCTGGCCGGTCCCCCGGTCGCGGCTCCCTCGGCGGTGGTGGCGGGACCCTCCGTCCGCACGCCGAGGCCGGAACCGGGGGCCGTGAGCGCGGTCCCCGTCAGCACCGCCGCGACCAGCAGGGCGCACACCGCCGCCGTGGCGCTCGCCGACGGTCCTGTGCGCGAGGCCAGGCCGATGTCCCTTTCTGTGGTCACACCCTCAACTGTCCGCGGGGACGGCGATGTTCACATGACGTACGTCACCCAGCCGACCGCGCGGCCGATCGGTCACGGGCAGGCGGTCAGCCACTGTCGCGTGTGCGCCGCCGGTGGGCCTTCTGCCTGCACGCCGCCCCGCAGAACCGCGCGGGGCGGCCCGCGCGGCTGGTGCGGTCGCCGGGCAGCGGGTCACCGCACATCTCGCACCGACCGATTTCGTCACGCGGACCGGCGGCCCCGCCGTCACCCTCCTCCATTCCGTTACGGAATTTCGTTACGGCTTGCTCCGCTCGCAATCCGTCGCACACCACCGCCGTCAGCACCCCGGCGCCGGGGCCGCGTCCCTGCTCCATGGCCGCGCACCCCGCCACCAGCGCCTGCACGTCCGCCGCTTCGACATCCGCCCTGACCGCTCCGGCCTCCTGGGAACGCCGGAGCAGCACACTCAGCACATCACCGAACTCGCGCCTGGCACCGGCCGCCGCATCGGGGATGCGGCCGGGCGCCTCACGGGCGAAGGCCTCGCACAGCGCACGGTTGAGCGACGCCTCCCTGACCACGCGCTCAAGGAAACCGAAGAACGCCGCCCCTGGATCCACGGCCGCGGCCAACGCCCGCCCCTCGGCGACGAACCCCTCCACGCTGTCGGCGATCACCGCTTCGAAGAGGTCCTCCTTGGAGGAGAAGTGGCGGTACACCGTCCCGGCGCCCACCCCGGCCCGCTCGGCGATGGCGCCGAGCGGCGCCATGCCGCCCTCCGCCGCAAACGAGGCCCTGGCCGCGGCCAGTACCCGCGCCCTGTTCCGCCGCGCGTCGGCCCGCGAGGGCAGCCCTTCCGGAGGCGGCCCGCCCGGGGGCGGCCCTTCACCCTCTGCCGCGCCGTGCGCCGCTTCCCTCGCCATCTCCGTCCACATCCCCCTGATTGACAAGCGGGTCGGTCGTTCCGGTACGTTAACCGGGTTACTCGTTCCGATTCTACTCGGGAGCCTTCCGCCATGACCCCTATGACCCCCATGACCCCCATGACGTCGAAACGCATCATCCTGGTGACCGGCGCGACCGGTCAGCAGGGCGGCGCCACCGCGAGGCGACTGCTCGCGGACGGCTGGCACGTACGCGCGCTCACCCGGGACACCACCAGCCCCGCGGCAGTCGCCCTCGCCTCCTCAGGCGCCGAATTGGCCGCGGGCGACCTGGACGACCGCGCCTCGCTCGACGCGGCGGCCCGCGGAGCCCACGGTGTGTTCAGCGTCCAGCCCACCCCCGGCATGCCGGGCCTGCCCGCGGAATACGGACCGGACGACGAGGTACGGCGGGGCAGGAACGTGGCGGACGCCGCGCTGGCCGCCGGGGCCCAACTCCTCGTCTACACCTCCGCGTTCGGCGCCGACAGCGACAGCGGGCTGTCGACTCTGGAGAGCAAGCGGCGCATCGAGGAGCACATCAACGCGATCGGCATGCCCGCGACCGTCCTGCGCCCCACGTCCTTCATGGAAAACCTCCTCCACCCCACCTGGGGTCTGCGGGACGGCGCCCTGGCCACCCCCTACAACCCGGACACCCGCCAGCAGTTCATCGCACTGTCCGACATCGCGGCCTTCGCCGCTCTCGCCTTCCACGACCCCGGCCGCTTCCGCTCCCGCGCCTTCGACCTGGCGGGCGACACCCTCACCCCACCGGAGACCGCCGCCGCCATCAGCCGTGCCACGGGCCAGGAGGTCCCGTACGTCCACATCCCCCTCGACGCCGTACGCGCCCAGAGCGAGGAGGCGGCCCGCGGCATCCAGTCCCTCAACGACGGCATCTACCCCTTGGTCGACATCGAGCCCCTGCGCGCTCTCCACCCCGGCCTGTTCACCTTCGAGGACTGGCTGACCCACCACGGCGCGGCCCGCCTCAAGGCCCTGCTGAACACATAGCCGACCGGCGGTTCCACACGAGCTGAGGACAAATCAGGAGACGCCGTCTCGACCATGGACTAGCCTCGCGAGGTTGCTCTTCGCCGCCTTCAGGAGGAGACCGCCGTGGCCGAGCCGTTCCCGCCCGTCGAACCGTACGCGCACGGCCTCCTCGAGGTCGGCGACGGAAACCGGATCTACTGGGAGACCAGCGGGAATCCCCAGGGCAAGGCGGCCCTGTGCGTACACGGAGGCCCCGGCAGCGGAGGGCGTCGCGGCGGTCGCACCATGTTCGATCCCGAGGTCTTCCGGATCGTCCTGTTCGACCAGCGTGGCTGCGGTGAAAGCCTGCCGCACGCCTCCGATCCGTCCGTCAGCCTCGACCACAACACCACCGACCACCTCATCGCCGACATGGAGCAACTGCGCGAGCACTTGGGCATCGACCGCTGGCTCCTCTACGGCGGCTCCTGGGGCTCGACGCTGATCCTCGCCTACGCCGAGCGCCACCCCGAGCGGGTCTCCGAGATCGTCATCTCGGGCGTCACCATGACCCGGCCGGAGGAGACCGACTGGCTCTACCGCGGTGTCGGACGCCTGCTGCCCGGCGCCTGGGAGACGTTCCGCGACGCGGTGCCGGAGGCGGAGGCGGAGCGGGGCGGCGGTCTCGTCGCGGCGTACAACCGGCTGGTGAACAGCCCGGACGAGGCGGTCAGGGTCAAGGCGGCGCGGGACTGGTGCGCTTGGGAGGACGCGGTCATCGCCCACGAGACACTGGGAAGTCCGGGCTACTACAGCGACAAGACTGACGACGCGCTGATGGCCTTCGTCCGGATCTGCGCCCACTACTTCGCCCATGACGCATGGCTCGAAGACGGACAACTCCTCCCTGACGCACACCGGTTGTCCGGCATCCCGGCGGTGCTGATCCACGGGCGACTCGACCTGGGCAGCCCGCTCAAGAGCGCGTGGGAGCTGTCCAAGGCCTGGCCGGACGCGGAGCTGAAGGTGATCGACGACTCGGGGCACACGGGCAGTCCGACGATGCGGGGCGCGGTCCTGGACGCGATCGCCGGTTTCGGGCGGGTCACCCCGGGTTGAGACCCTGGGTGGAGGCACCCCGGAGCGGTACGGGATGGCGTTCGGCGAGCAGGTCCAGGAACGCCTCGGTGGCCGCGCTGGGGCGTCGGGTCGACGCGGTGGCGACGGTGAACTGCCAGCGCAGTTCGTGGTCCGCGACCCCCACCGTGTCGAGGCCGGTCCGGTCGGGGACCAGGAGATCGCCGAGAAAGCCGATGCCCAGCCCCACCCGGATGTAGTTGACGGCGGTGCCGACGTCCGCGACCTCGACGGATACCTCCCTCTCCACCCCCGCGGCGGCGAAGGCCCGGTCGACCACGGTGCGGTTGCCGAAGCCCGGCGGGGAGTCGATGAACGGGAACTCGGCCAGTCGCGCCAGTGGCACCCGGCCCGCCCCGGCCAGCGGATGTGAGTCGGCCACGTACACGACCATGGGTGCGGTGGCCAGCAGCCGGGTGGTGAGATCGGCCGGTGGCGGCTCGGGCAGGGAGAGGAAGGCGACGTCGAGTCGCCCGTCGCGCAGATGCTCCGCCAGGCCCGCCGATCCCGCCATGGCCGCTCGCAGCCGCACCGTGACACCGGGATGCCGGGCGCGCAGCGCGGCCAGAAGACCGGGCAGATCGACGAGGTCGATCGAGGTCTGGGTGCCGACCGTGACCGTGCCGTGCAAGGCGCCCTGCGTCCGGTGAACGGCGTCCTTGGCGGCGCGCGCGGCGTCGAGGGTCTCTCGCGCCCGGGGCAGGAAGGCCCGTCCGGCCGCCGTCAGGGTGACTTCCTGGGGGCTCCGGGTGAACAGGGTCGATCCCAACTCCCGTTCCAGTGCCCTGACCGTCGCCGACACGCCTGACTGGACGACGTGCAGCGTCTTCGCCGCGCGGGTGAAGCTGCCGGTGTCGGCGACGGCGAGGAAGTACTCGAGATGGCGCAGTTCCACGCCTTCCATTATCACCAATCGTGCTGGTGCCCAGCAGCAGACATCGTTGGACGTGCTGGGCACACCCGCGTGAGGGTGGACAGGCCGACTCGAACGCCGACCACCGGAGGAAACGTCGATGGACCATGAGTGGCGCTACACCGAGCTGCCCGTGCGGGCACGGCAGGCCATCGAGGGCTTCGTTCCGCCCGACGCCCTCGTGGCCCAACAGCTGGAGCGCTTCGCCGATCTGCGGCCCCGCCCCGCGGATCACGACGGGGACACCGAGAAGCTCGACGGGGCCGTGTTCACCCACCGCTTCGAGGACGTCCCGGGCGATCACGAAACGGTCCGGTGGCACTACGTCGAGACCGGGACCGGGGAGCCCGTGGTGTTCCTGCACGGGATGCCCGACTCCTGGTTCCTCTGGCACCACCAGATGGCCGCGCTGTCGGACTCGTACCGTTGCATCGCCATCGACCTCAAAGGCTATGGGCAGTCGGAGAAGGGGCGAGGCGACTACCGGCACTCCGGCGCGGCCGGGCAACTCGTCGCGCTGCTCGACGCGATCGGGGTGGATCGGTTCACCCTGGTCACCCACGACCGGGGCACCGTACAGGGCGACCACATCGCCGCCGCCCATCCCGGACGAGTCCGCCACTATGTGCGCGGCGAGCAGCACCTCCACCACTTCCACCCCGACCTCGCCCCGCAGGACGACCTCCTCGCCGAGGCACCGTGGAGCGGGATGATGGAGGACCCGAAACGGTTCGTCGTCTGGGCGTACGCCTCCGTCGGGAATCTGCCGGTGGCCGACGAGGACATGCGCCGCGTCATCCAGGAGTACTCGTATCCCGGGATCACCCGCGCCGTCCCGCGCTACAACATGGCCTCCACCTTCCGGAAGGAGTGGATCGAGCGGCGCACCGACCTGATCCCACGCTGGCGCGCTCCGGTGACCTTGATGCAGGGCCGGGACTCGCGCAGCCAGCCCCGCGAGTTCTACGCCGACGCCGCCGAGCACATCCCCCATGCGGCCGGCGTCGAGGTTCGCTACGTCACCGGGGGGCACTTCTGGCCCCTGGAGAGCCCCGAGGAGACCAGCGCCACCCTGCGCGAGGTACTCCGCGTCCGACGATCACCGGCGTCCTGATCCTCGCCCCTGACCCTCGTGGAAGGACAACCATGGATCTCATGCTCAAAGGCCGGACCGCGATCGTCTGCGGCGCCTCGTCCGGGCTGGGGCTGGCCATAGCGGAACGCCTGTCCGGCGAGGGCGCCAACGTCGTCGCGGTCGCCCGGCGCCGGGAGAGCCTGGAGTCGGAGGCGATGCGTATCGGCGCCGTTCCCCTGGTCGCCGACCTCTCCGAGGAAGGTGCGGCGGCCCGGGTGGTCGACCACACCGTCAGCCGCTTCGGCGGTATCGACATCCTGGTGTGGAACACGGGAGGGCCGCGTCCGGGTAGCGCGCTGGAGATCGACGAGCGCGCCGCGCACGACGCGTTCCGCACCCTGCTGCTGCCCCTGGTCCGCATGGTCGGCGCCGCCGTACCCCATCTACGGCACAGCCCGTACGGCCGGATCGTCGCGGTGACGACGACCACGGTGAAGGAGCCGACGTCCCTGGTCGCGCTGTCCAACCTGATCCGCCCCGGGCTGACCGGATACCTGAAGACGCTGGCCAACGAACTGGCGCCGGACGGCATCGCGGTCAACTGCGTGGCACCCGGCCGGATTCTGACGTCCCGAGTGCACGAGCTCTACCCGGACGGTGTGCCTGCCGACGCCACGGACGACATCCCCATGGGGCGGTTCGGCACACCGGACGAACTCGCGGCCGTCGTCTGCTTCCTCGCCACGCCGTTGGCCTCGTACGTCACGGGCACCACGATCGCCGTGGACGGCGGCCTCACCCGTTCGATGCTCTGAGGGCACGTTGGAAGGCCGCCCAGGCGGCGGGGGTGAACCGGAGTATTCGCCCCTCCGGGTCCTTGGAATCGCGTACCGCCACGGCGTTGGGCACGTTCGTGGCCACTTCCACGCATTCGCGCTCAGGGTCGCTATGGCTCGACTTGCGGAAGTCGAAATCGGCCACGGCTCGTGCCTACTTGATCAGCATGGCGTGAAAGGCCGCCCAAGCGGCAGGCGCGAAGCGGAGCATCGGCCCTTCGGGGTCCTTGGAGTCGCGTATCGCGACGGTGCCAGGCACGTTCGTGGCCACCTCCACGCACTCTTCTTTGCCGTTGCTGTAGCTCGACTTGCGGAAGACGAAGGTTGTCACAGCTCACAGTCCCTTGATGAGTGTCCCGATGAAGGTGCGGGACTCGGCCTCGGGGAGCGCGCCCCGCGCAGTCTCCTCGAACAGTCTTACGTGCTGTGCCGCACCTTCGCCACCCTCGACCCACGCTGTGGAGAACGCCAATTCCAGGTACACCACGTCCATGGCGCCCGACTCGGCGAACGAGAGGACGTTGAAGGAGCCCGCGAGCGCCGGTGTCATCCCGACGTCAAAGGGGAGCACCTGAATCGTGACATTGGGGCGCTCGCTCCAATCGAGGAGGCTCGCCAACTGCTTGCGCAACATCTCGGGCTCGGCCACGGGGACACGCAGCGCCGCCTCCGAGATGACGGCCCAAAGGGAGAGCGACTCGTCCCCGGAAAGCCTCTGCTGACGAGCAGCTCTGGAGGTGACAAACGCCTCGACCTGATCAGGCTGATCTTCAGGGACCCACGTACGCCGCAACGACCGCATGTAGTCCGGAGTCTGGAGCAGGCCGGGAATGAACGACACCTGCCACGCCTTGACAGCCGTGGCCGCGTTCTCAAGCGGCACGTACTCCCTCATCGTCCTCGTAAGGGCGACGTCATTCCACCAGCCCTTCGCCTTACGGCGTTCGCGGTCGATACGCGCCAGCTCCAGCAGCGCACCCACCGTCGCAGGGTCGTTGGCGCCGTACAGCGCACACAGGGCGCGGATGTCCGGGTCCCGGATGGGAACCCACCCGCCCTCCATCTTCGCGACCTTGCCCGTCGAAGCGCTGAGCGCCTTCGCCGCGTGCGTCTGCGTCAGGCCCGCTCTGGTCCGGAGGCTCATCAGCTCGGCGCCCAGTCTCCTCCCCAAGACGCTTGATGTGCTGTTCCCTTGGGTGGACTGACCCTCTGTCACCGCGTACCTCTCCTCCGTGATGTGACGCCAGTCTGGAGCGTAGCGGGGCGCCTCGCAAGCGAGATCGGTTGAATTTTCCTCAGTGGAGTTGAACCGATCACCATCGCGGGGCTACGGTCCGTAATGAACCGCTCGCACAGGGACGTCAGTTGGCGGATGGACTCCGCCCTGCCCTGCCCACTGGAGGTACGCGATGGCATTCGCGCCCCGAGACCCCCGGATCCCGGACCCCAGCGACCCCGTCATCAACGAGGGCCGCGTCGACTACGTCCCGACACCGATAAGCGTGACCAGGGCCCGCCAGCACGCCACACGGCTGATCTCCGAGTGGGGGCACCCCGCACTCGCCGACGACACGGCGCTCATCGTGTCGGAGCTGGCCACCAACGCCTTACGGCACGGACACGTACCCGGGCGGCTCTTCCGCGTGGAGCTCACCCTCACCAAAACCCGCCTGCGCATCGCCGTATCCGACCCCCGGGGCGAGCGACTCCCCCGGCCCCGCCGCCCGTCGCCCCGCGACAAGCACGGCCGCGGCCTGCTCATCGTCCGCGCCCTCGCCCACCGCTGGGGCGTCCGCGAACGCACCGTCGGCAAGGAGATCTGGGCCGAGCTGGACCTGACCGCGTCGCAGGGAAAAGGAGTACCCACGTGAGCACCCCCCGCCTCGACGGCGCGCCAGCGCGACTGCGCTCCCTGGTCGACGACTTGCGGCGGGCGGGGGCGATCCGTTCGGCCGCCTGGGCCGAGGCGTTCGCCAAAGTGCCGCGTCATGTCTTCGTGCCCGAGTGGTACGGGCAGGAGGCCGACAGCAGGGGCATCACCGTATGGCTCCGACATGACGCGGCCGACCGTGATGCCTGGGAAGCCGCTGTCTACAGCGACCAGACCCTCGTCACGGCGCTCGACCCCGACACCGCCGAACGCGTCGGCGAGCGAGCGTGGACCGGTATTCCGACATCCTCCAGCACACTGCCCAGCCTCATGGCGCAGATGCTGGAGGACCTGGGCGTGGCGGACGGCCACCGAGTGCTGGAAGTCGGCACCGGTACGGGGTACAACGCCGCACTCCTGTGCGCCCGGCTGGGTGATCGCCTCGTGTACTCCGTCGACGTCTCCCCCGATCTCGTGGAAGTCGCCCGTGGCCGGCTCGCCTCCACCGGGTACCGGCCGCACCTCGCCGCCGGGGACGGGCAGCAGGGCTTCCCGGGGCACCCGGCACCGTTCGACCGGATCATCGCGACCTGCTCGGTCCCCCGTATCCCGGCTGCCTGGATCGAGCAGACGCGACCCGGCGGCGCGATCCTCGCCGACGTGTCCCTGGGCATCGAGGGTGGCCTGGTCCGCCTGACCGTGGACGAAGACGGACGTGCCGTGGGCCACTTCACCACCACAACCGGCCGGTTCATGGCCGCCCGCAGTGACGCGCATGCCTACCGGCACCCCGGGCGGGCGCCTTACGCGCCCCGAGCCGGGGCCCGTTCCGCCTCGCTCACCGCTGCCGACATCCGCGCGCACTACCCGTTCCGGCTGCTGCTCGCCTTCCACCTTCCCGGCGCCGAGCTGGTCTATCACATGGACGACGACACCGGGGCCATGTCGCTCCAGCTCCAGGGGCGCGACGGCACATGGGCACGCGCGTCGATCGCCGATGAACACACCACCACCGTCACGTACGGCGGGAGCGCCGACCTGTGGCGGCGGGCGGAGGCCGCCTGGCGGTGGTGGAACGACCACGACCGCCCCGCTCAGGACCGTTTCGGCTATGCGCGCGAAGCCGACGGTCACCACTACGCGTGGCACATTCCGGACGGACAACATCGCTGGCCTCTCGAACTCTAAAACTTGCGGGCCCCGCACATTTGCGGGGCACGCAAGTTTTGCTACGCTCACCGCATGGGACTGCGAGAGCGGAAGAAGGCCCAGACGCATGCCGCGCTCAGCTGGGCCGCCGCGCGGCTGACCGTGGAGCGCGGGTTCGACAAGGTCAAGGTGGAGGACATCGCCGAGGCCGCCGGGGTCTCGCCGCGTACGTTCAACAACTACTTCTCGAGCAAGGCCGAGGCGATCGCGTTCCGCCACCTCGACCGCTGTCTGCGCGTCGCGGACGAGGTGCGCGAACGGCCGGGCGAGCCGCTGTGGGACGCGATCACCGGCTCCGTGCTGCGGCAGTTCGCGCCGGACGCGGAGGCGATCGCCCATCCGCCCGTCGCCGACGCGGCGCAGTGGACGGAGGGGGTGCGGGTGATGATCGCGGAACCGGCACTCCGGGGCGAGATGTTGCGGGCCGGGGCCACCGCCGAGGCCGAGATCGCGGCGGCCGTCGCGGAACGTACCGGCGGCGACCTGGAGCAGGACCTGTACCCGCACCTCGTCGCCTCGGCGGTCATGGGCGCGGTCAACACCGCCATCGCCCACCATCTCCGCACCGACGCGGCCGTGCCGGTCCGCCGCCTGCTCACGGATGCCCTCGCCCAGATCGCGGCGGGGCTTTCCATCCCGTATGCCCTCAACCAACCTGCCCCGAAGGGGAATTCATGATCGAGGTCGTCATCGCAGGCGCGGGGCCCAACGGCCTGATGCTCGCCTGCGAACTCGCCCTGGCCGGTGTGCGCCCGGTCGTCCTGGAGCGCCTCACCGAACCAACCGACACGCAGCGCGCGAACGGCCTTGTGGGCCAGGTCATCCGTATGCTCGACCGGCGCGGACTGTACGAGCGGCTGACCGAGCCCGGCACCACCCCGAAACCAGCGCCCGGTTTCACCTTCGGGGCGTTCCCGCTCCACCTGAGCGACCTGCCGGACAACCCGCTCTACACGCTCCTGGTGCCGCAGCTCCGGATCGAGCGCATGCTCGCCGAGCGCGCGGCGGAGCTGGGCGTCGACATCCGGCGCGGCCATGAGGTCATCGGGCTGACGCAGGGCGAGAAGTCGGTGACGGTCGAGCTGCGCGAACAGGCCCCGATCGAGGCGGAGTTCGTGGTCGGCGCCGATGGCGGGCGCAGCGCGGTCCGTAAGCTCGCCGGGATCGCGTTCCCCGGCGTGACGACGGACGACTCGGTGTCGCGCACCGGACATGTGGGCGTGTCCCCGGACGCGATCGGTGCCGATGGCGGCCTGACCGTGCCCGGTTTCGGCGTCATACCGCCGTACCGGCATCTGCGGACCGAGCAGGGGCTGATCGCCTGGGCGCCGTCCCCGGACGGTGCCCACAAGCTGACCACCGTGGAATGGGGGCAGCCGGCCGAGGGCGAGGCATCGCTTGACGAGCTGCGGGCCAGCGCCCGCCGGGTGCTCGGCGCGGACATCGCCCTCTCCCCACCGACCGGGCCGGGACCCCATCTGATGCGGCGGCTCTTCGGCGGCAACACCCGCATCGCCGAGCGATACCGCGCGGGCCGCGTCCTGCTGCTCGGCGACGCCGCGCATGTGCACTCGGCGATCGGCGGCCCGGGGCTCAACCTGGGCCTCCAGGACGCGGTGAACCTCGGCTGGAAGCTGGCCGCCGAGGTGCGTGGCCACGCGGCGGAGGGGCTGCTCGACACATACGAGTCGGAGCGGCACCCCGCGGCCCGGCGGGTAGCCATGCACACGCAGGCCCAGTCGCTGCTGACCAGGCCGGGCGGCGATGTGACGGCGCTGCGCGCGCTGTTCGGCGAGCTGCTGGGCCAGCCCACGACCCGGCGGCACATCGCGGGGCTGCTCTCCGGCGCGGACATCACCTACGCCATGGGACCGGCGACCGGCCCCCTCGTCGGCCACTGGGCGCCGGACCTCCCGGGCCTCCGCGACCTGACCCGCACCGCCCGCCCCCTCCTCCTGGACCCCACCGGCACCCTCGACCCGGGCCCCTGGTCCGCCCACGTCGACACCGCGACCGTCCCCGGCCTCGACACCGCCCTGCTGCTCCGCCCCGACTGCTACATCGCCTGGCAGGGCACCACGAACGACGGTCTGCACGAGGCCCTGGCCACCTGGTTCCGGGTCACCTGAGGCCGCCGCGGCTGCCTACGTCTTTCACGGCACGGTCACCGTCACCGTTGCCGCGATCCGGCTGGGCGCCCACCGCCGCGCAACGCCGCCCGCCCGAAAATCAGTGGAACCGCACTCCCGTGTGCCGTTACCGTGCTCCCGCCCACAGTCACCCTGTCAAGGACGTTCCGTTGTACACCAAGTGAGCTCCCCCAAGCGCTGATCCGTCGCGCGTCGCACCTGTGCGCCGTGCTCCTTTTCGCTGCGGTCTTCTCACTGGAACCGGTGTATCTCTATGTCCAAGAACTGGGCGGTCGTGCCCACCCGCCTACCCATCATTCTCCACCGACGAACCGAGCGGCCGGCCTGGCAGTCGCCGTACGGTCCGCCGCGGCACCGGGCACACCGCGGCCGGTGGGCGCCCGTGCCGGGGCTGGCCGTGCCTCGGTCCGCTTCGCGGCGTGGATACCTGTGCGGCCGGTGACTGATCGCCGAAGGCTCATCCGATCCCCCGGACAGGCTCTGGCGAGGGTTGTCGCGCGGCCACCCGTCGGCTACACCTCCGCCACCACCACGTACAGCGTCGCCGAGGCGAAGAACGGGCGGTGGGCGAGGTGGTGCAGCCAGACGGTCGCCTGGTAGTCGGAGAGGTAACCGGCCTCGACGGCCCGGCGGGTGGTGCGCTCGAATCCGAAGATCCGGTCCGCCGCGCGGACGTCGCGGAAGACCTGGGTGACCGGAATGACCTCCGGCACGCGGAACCCGGCGTCGGTGGCGAGACGGGCGAGCTGGCGGCCGATGGCGGCGTTGCGGATCACCCGCTCGGTGATGTGGCGGGTGTAGGCGCGGGAGAGCGCCGGGTGGGGGTGGTCGACGGCGAGGGTGTCCCAGTCGGGCTCGCCCATCACCAGCCGCCCGCCAGGCCGCAGGACCCGGTGGAACTCGGCGAGGGCGCGGGCCGGGTCGTTCACCCACTGCAGCACCCGGTCGGTGCGGGCGCGGTCCACCGCATCATCGTCCAGAGGGAGGGCCTGGATATCGCCCCGCCGCAGCTCGACGCATGGATGCGCGGCGGTGCGCGGCGCCGCCGCGTCCAGCATCTCCTGGTCACGGTCGACCCCGATGACCGTACCACCGGGGGCCACCGCCTCGGCGAGGGCCGGGAGATCGGCCCCCGGGCCGCAGCCCGCGTCCAGGACGGCCAGTCCGGCCCGGAGGTCGAGGGCGTCCAGCATCCGCGCCTTGTAGTCGCGCCCCGCGTCACTCACGGCGAACCGGGTGAGGTAGTCGGCGGACGCGGGCCTGGTGGTCTCGAAGACGGAGGAAACGGGAGAGGTCACCACGTCAGTCAAGCAGAGCCGACCCCGCGGAGGCGGGCCTTCCGCGGGCCCACTACGCGATCCGGCCACGCGGTGGGGAGCGTCCCGGGAATTCTTATCCATTCACGCTGCTTCACCGGATCCGCCGCGCACCCGACAACTACGGTGCGACCAACCATGTTTGAGGGCAACCGGTCGAAAAAACGCCAGGAACCACACCACCTGTCCCGGGGAGGTCGGCACAAGGCGGCCCGTGATCCGCGCGCGCACTGGCTGCTCCTTCTCCTCGTCCTTCCGGCCATGTTCGGCCTGCTGATGTTCCAGGGCTGGACCAACCACGAGGTCGACGCGGCGAAGGCGCGGCGGCCGTGCGTCAGCCCGGTGCCCCGGGCGCTGGCCGACGGCGGGCCGGTGGTGCAGATCAACGGGGGCCGGGTGCGGACCGTGGGGATGCCCGCCGGGACGGTGGCGCTGACCTACGACGGCGGGCCGGACCCGGTCCAGACGCCTCGGCTGCTGGACTTGTTGCGCCGGTACGACGCGCGGGCCACGTTCTTCGTCTCCGGTGCCAAGGCGGCCCAGTACCCCGACCTCGTACGCCGGATCCGCGCCGAGGGCCATGAGATCGGGTCGAACACCTACACCGGCGCCGACATGGGCACGGCGTCCGCCAGTCGCTCCCGGATGGAGCTGTCCCTGACCGAGTCCGCGCTGGCGGGCTCGGTGGGGGTTCAGCCGAGGCTGCTGCGGCTGCCGCTGACCACCGATGTGGACACGCTGTGCGGCGACGAGTGGCAGGCGGCGCGGCGCGTGGCGGCGGAGGGCTATGCGCTGGTGGCCGCCGACCGGTCGGGCACGAAGCCCTCGCAGGGGATGGTCCGGCAGCTCAGCCAGACGGACACCGCGTACCAGGAGACGGAGAAGCTGCTCAAGGACCCGCGCGCCAAGAAGTTCACCACCGTGACCGGCGGGCTCGGCGTGCCCCCGGTCGAGGTCCCGGTCTCCGGCATGGAGCGCTGGGAGGGCAAGGCGCTGATCTGGGTCGCGGCCATCGGCCGAGGCTTTGTGTCCACCATGGCATGGGTGCTGGGGATCGCGGGGGCGCTGGGGGTGCTGCGGCTGCTGATGCTCGTGCTGTTCGCGCGCACCCATGTCCGGCGGCTCACCCGCTTCCGGCCGGGCGCGCCCTGGCTGCGGGAGGTGAACGAGCCGGTGACGGTGCTCATCCCCGCGTACAACGAGGAAGCGGGCATCGAGGCCACCATCCGCTCGCTGCTCGCCTCCACCCATCAGCGGCTGCAGATCGTCGTGATCGACGACGGCTCGACGGACCGTACGGCCGATATCGCCGCGAGCGTCAAGGACCGCCGGGTGCTGGTGGTCCGCCAGCCCAACGCGGGCAAGGCGGCCGCCCTCAACACCGGTCTGGCGCACACCAAGCACGACATCGTGGTGATGGTCGACGCCGACACCGTCTTCGAACCGGACGCCATCCATCAGCTCATCCAGCCGCTCGCCCACCCGGCCATCGGCGCGGTCAGCGGCAACACCAAGGTGGGCAACCGGCGCAGTCTGCTGGGCAGGTGGCAGCACCTGGAGTACGTCTTCGGGTTCAACCTCGACCGGCGGATGTTCGAGGTGCTGGAGTGCATGCCGACCGTGCCCGGCGCCATCGGGGCCTTCCGGCGGGACGCGGTGATGGGCGTCGGCGGGGTCAGCGAGGACACCCTCGCGGAGGACACCGACCTCACCATGGCGCTGTGGCGGGCGGGCTGGCGGGTGGTGTACGAGGAGACCGCCGTCGCCTGGACCGAGGTGCCCACCTCGCTGCGCCAGCTGTGGCGGCAGCGGTACCGCTGGGGCTACGGCACGCTCCAGGCCATGTGGAAACACCGCCGGGCGGTGATCTCGCTGGGCTCGGTGGGGCGGTTCGGCCGCCGGGGGCTCAGCTATCTCACGCTCTTCCAGGTGCTGCTGCCGCTGCTGGCGCCCGTGATCGACCTCTTCGCCCTGTACGGGGCGCTCTTCCTCGACCCGGCGGAGGCGGCCGGGGTGTGGTTCGGCTATCTCACCATCCAGGTGGTCTGCGCCGGGTACGCGCTGCGGCTGGACGGGGAGCGGATGCGGGCGCTGTGGTCCCTGCCGTTCCAGCTCTTCGTCTACCGGCAGCTGATGTATCTGGTGGTCATCCAGTCCGTGGTCGCCCTCCTGCTCGGGACGCGGCTGCGGTGGCACCGCATCCAGCGCTCCGGGACGGCCGCCCAGGCGCTCGGCGAGGCACCCGCGCACCGGAGCCTGACACCGAGGTGACGTACGGCGGGGTGACGTACGGAGGGGTTCCGTACGTCGCGGTGAACGTACGGCGACCGGGTCCGCGTTCAACGCGGCGCCGAAGTTGTCATACCTCAACGAATGGACGGCGGGCGCCTCCGGCCGCTCGGCAGACTGCCGTCCATGAGCGATCGGTTGGACGGGTGGGCCGCCGGGGACCGGCCGTCGGGGCGGGCCTGGGAGATCTCCACGGCGGACACGCAGAGCATCCCCGTGCAGGGGGCCGCCCAGGGCATGCCCGCAGCGGGACCTCAAGGTGTCCCCGCGCCCCATGGCGTCCACGCACCCCACGGCGTACCCACCAAACCGGCCCCCTACCGGACGGGCGACGAGACCGGCACCCTCGAGCCCGTACCCCCACCCGTGCCCACCCCCACCGTCCGGCGCCGAGCCCCCAAGGAGCCGCTCAGCAGGCGCCGCCGGATCGTCCGGCTGGCCATCGTGGCGGTCTCCGCGCTGCTCCTCGCCTCCGGCAGCGCCTACGTCTGGGCCGACACCCAGCTCAACCGCGAGGTCGACCTCGGCAGGGCCCCGGACCGCCCACCGCCCGGCAAGGGCACCAACTACCTCATCGTGGGCTCCGACAGCCGGGAGGGCCTTTCCGAGGAGGCCAGGAAGAGCCTGCGCACCGGCTCGGCCGAGGGCCGCCGCACCGACTCGATGATGGTGCTGCACACCGGCTCCAACGGCACCACGATGATGAGCCTGCCGCGCGACTCCTGGGTGAACGTCCCCGGTTTCGTCCGCCCGGAGACCGGCAGGCGCTACAACCCGTCCCAGAACAAGCTGAACGCCGCCTATTCGATGGGCGGCCCCGATCTGCTCGTCTCGACCATCGAGCGCAACACCGGGCTGCGCATTGACCACTACGCGGAGATCGGCTTCTCCGGGTTCGTGGACGTCGTGGACGCGGTCGGCGGGGTACGGATGTGCGTGGACCGCGACATCAAGGACCCCAAGTCCGGGCTGGACCTGAAGAAGGGCTGCCACACCCTCGACGGCGCCAAGGCGCTCGCGTTCGTCCGCCAGCGCAAGCAGGAGGCCAAGGGCGACCTGGGCCGCACCCAGAACCAGCAGAAGTTCCTGGCCGCGCTCGCCAGCAAGGCCGCCACACCGGGCGTCCTGGCCAACCCGTTCGCGGCCTTCCCGACCGTGCGCGCGGGTCTGGACACGCTGATCGTGGACAAGGACATGGGCCTGCCCACCCTGATGTCCCTGTTCGAGGCGGTGAAGGGCGTCACCTCGGGCAACGGCAAGCAGCTCAACGTCCCGGTGTCCAACACCAACCTCCGGACCTCCAAGGGCAGCGCGGTGCAGTGGAACGAGACGCAGGCGCGGCGTCTCTTCGACCAGCTGCGGAACGACCAGCCGGTGACTGTCGCCCCACCCGCACCGGCGGCGAAGCGTTAAGGCGCGAAGCGTTAAGGCGCGAAGCGTTAAGGCGCGAAGCGTTAGGGAGCGAACCGCGCACGCGTCTTCCCCAAGCCGACTGGCAACGGGTTTCATGGACGGACGCTGATCGACTGCGCTCGCAAGCGCGCGAGGAGGTCCGAGGTTGTCCGCGCTCTCCGCCCGCACCGCCCGCCCCTGGCCCCGCTCCGCCAAGAGCCGTACCGGCAGCCCCCGCTGGTCCCCACGGCTGCGCCGCCGGCTGGCCGCCGACGCCGCGCTGCTGCTCATCGCCGCCGCGTTCCTGCTCCCGCTCGCCTGGCTGGTCCTGGCCTCGATCGACAACGATGCCACCCTGCGGGTCTCGGCGCCCGGCTCGCCCACGATGGACAACTTCTCGGCGGTGTGGACGGACGAGATCACCTTCACGCCGATGCTCAACAGCCTGCTCCTGTGCGGCGGCGCCACCGTCCTGACCGTCGCCTGCGCGGCCCTCGCCGCCTACCCGCTCTCCCGCTTCCGCTCCCGCGTCGTGCGCCCGTATCTGCTGACGGTGCTCTTCACCACCTGTCTGCCGATCACCGCGATCATGGTTCCGGTCTACGGACTCTTCGTCCAGGTGGACCTCATCGACACCATGTCCGGCACGGCCCTCTTCCTCGCCGCCTCCCAACTCCCGTTCGCCATCTGGCTGATGAAGAACTTCATGGACGGCGTGCCGGTGATCCTGGAGGAGGCGGCGTGGACCGACGGCGCGTCCTGGCTGCAGAGCCTGATCCGGGTGATCCTGCCGCTGATGGGCCCGGGCATCACGGTCGTGATGATCTACAGCTTCATCATGATGTGGGGCAACTTCTTCGTCCCCTTCATGCTGCTGCTCTCCCCCGAACAACTCCCCGCGTCCGTCTCGATCTTCACCTTCTTCGGCAACTACGGCCAGGTGGTCTACGGCCAGCTGGCCGCCTTCTCGATCCTCTACTCCACACCCGTGCTCCTGCTCTACATCCTGATCTCCCGCCGTCTGGGCGGCGGCTTCGCCCTGGGCGGCGCCGTCAAGGGCTGACGGCGCGGTCGCCACGGGGTATCCGGCCGGTCTTCTTGGGTTCTAGGAGTCGTTGCAACACCCCAGTTCAGGGGATGCAATGGACTTCGAGATCCGTAAGGACCGGGCGAAGCCTCAGGGGCGGAAGAAGCTCACCCGGGAGCGGGAGGGATACTCCCGGCTCATGCAGCAGGGCGTGAGCAACCGGGAAGCGTGCCGGATCGTCGGGATCGACGAGCGGACCGGCCAGAAGTGGCGCAACGGGCGTCACGCATACGGGAACCGGAAGGCACTGCCACCGATAAACGCGGTGGCAGCGCCTTCCGGGGCGTCCCGGTATCTGCGCGAGGCGGACCGCATCCACATCGCCGACCGGCTCCGGGAGAAGGCCACGATCCGTGTGATCGCTGCCGAACTGGGCCGCAGTCCGTCCACGGTCAGCCGGGAAGTCCGCCGCAACCGCACCATGGGCACGCGCGGCCAGTGGCACTACCGGCCGCACGCCGCCCAGGCCCGCGCCGACGCCCGCCGTCCCCGCCCCAAGCCCCGCAGGATCAGCGAGAACCCCGAGCTGCGTGATGAGGTCCAGGGGATGCTGGAGGAGAAGTGGAGCCCGGAACAGATATGCCACGCTCTGCGGGCAAGGTTTCCCGACCGGCCGGAGATGCACGTGGTCCACGAGACCGTCTACCAGGCCCTCTACGTCCAGGGCAGGGGCCAATTGCGGCGCGAGCTGGCCGGCGCCCTGCGCTCCGGACGCGCCCGCCGCAGGCCCCAGCGGCAGGCCAACCGCCGCCGGCCACGCTTCACCACACCCATGGTGATGATCAGCGAACGCCCCGCCGAGGCCGCGGACCGGGCCGTCCCGGGCCACTGGGAGGGCGACCTGATCATCGGCAAGGACGGGAAGTCCGCGATCGGCACCCTGGTCGAACGCGCCACCCGCTACGTGATGCTCCTGCACCTGCCCGGCGATCACAGCGCGCAAGCCGTCCTGGGAGCCCTGACCGCCACCGTCCAGATGCTGCCCGCCCAGCTGATGCGGTCCCTGACCTGGGACCAGGGCAGCGAGATGGCCCGCCACGGCGAGTTCACGCTCACCACAGACATCCCGGTCTACTTCTGCGATCCCGCCAGCCCCTGGCAACGCGGCTCGAACGAAAACACCAACGGCCTGCTGCGGCAGTACTTCCCCAAGGGCACCGACCTGTCCCACCACAGCCCCGAACACCTCATCGTCGTCGCCGACCAGCTCAACCGCCGCCCACGCAAAACGCTCGGCTGGGAAACCCCAGCCGAACGCCTGCATAAACTGCTCACGGCCTAGACAACCGACCACGTGTTGCAACGACCGCCAGAAACCGCCAACAGCCCGCCGCAGGCATCAAGAGCTGTCGGGGCTCAGGACGGGTTGTCCGCGTGGGTCAGGGTCTCCCAGCCCAGGAAGAGGCTGTTGGTGCCCGCCGGGCGCTGTTGCTCGGTGAGCTTCTGGGTGTTGGCCATGGCGATGCCGAGCCGGTTGTGGAGGGCGTTGTAGCCGACCTCGGTGATCGGGCCGAGGCCGCGCTTGACGCTGCCGCCGCACAGCCAGGACGGCGGGGCCTCGCCCAGCTCGTACTTCGACTGGAAGCCCAGCGCCTGCCGCAGCCGCTCGCCCACCTCGGGGTAGAGGTCCTGGCCCTGGATGCGGCTGGTCTCGGCGACGTGCGCGATGGAGGCGATGCCGTATCCGGTGTGGGTGAAGTCGCGGCAGGTCTCCTGGGTGAGCCCGGTGACGAAGGTCGACTGGCCCTGCCAGTACTTGATGATCTTGTCGCGGGTGTCGAGGCCGCTGCCGGGCGCGGTCTTGGGCAGGGAGCCGTCGGACTCCAGGTAGACATACGCGGGGACGCGGCCGCGGTACTTCGCGATCGCCTTGTCGTAGCTGGTCCGGTCGTCCAGGAAGACGGAGATGCCGGCGGCGGCCTCCACCATCACCAGCTCCCAGTTGCCGTTGGAGTTCGAGCCGCCGATGACCTTCGGCAGGTAGACGGTGCGCAGCATGGTCTTGAAGCGGTCGATCGAGGCGGCGGACCAGCCGTCGTAGCTGTAGCGGATGATCTCGGCCGCCCGGGGCCAGGAGGATCCGGCCCAGCCGGTCTGCAGCGGGGCGTTGCTGTTGGTGTGGTCCTTGATGGTGGCCGACCAGGCGTCCATGATCTGGATGGCCTTGTCGGCGTAGCGGCTGTCGCGGGTGATGTACCAGGCCAGCGAGAGCGAGTAGGCGGCGAGCGCGTCCTGGCGCTCATCGGTGCAGCCGATGTTGGGGTCGGAGTACGGACCGCATTCGACGACCGCGCGGGGCTTGGGGGTGCGCGACAGCGAGGCGTACGGGCTCGCCAGCATCGCGTCGTACGCGCCCTTCCAGGGTTGGGCACCGGCGTTCACCTTGGAGCGGACGAAGTCGAGCTGGGCGCGGCTGACGAGGACGCCGGGGTGGGTGAAGGCGGCCTTGGGCGTGGCCTTGGGCGCCGCTTCGGTGGTGGCCTCGGGCGCGGTGGACCGCTGGGTCTGCCCGGCCGTGGCCGGGCCGCTGAGGATGCCCGCGAACAGCGCGGCCAGCGCTGTGGCGAGGGCGAGATACAGGGCTCTGGTGCGCATGGGGGCGGCTCTCCTGACGGTGAGTTCGTATGTGTGAACAACGGATGCCGACATGAACTCCTGTGGTGTTCCGGGAAGTTAGCTCATGAACACGTCAAGGTCTAGACCTTCCGTTCATAGGAGAATGTGCGCCCCCGCCCCGATCGAGAGGCCCAGCGTGGAGACGACAGTCGCGGAGGACCAAGCCGCGGGCCCCGGCCGCCCACCGGCACCGCGCGGCGCCCGCGGCGCCGTCGCCCGGCTGCTACGCGCCGTCGCCCGGCTGCTACGGCTCCCCGGCGGACGGGCACGGCGGTGGGCGGCCTGGTGCGCGATGCCGCCCCTGGCCGTGGTCAGCGCGGTGGTGCTGTGCCGGGCCGCGGACACCGACGGCATCACCCCCATACCGCAGCTGCTGGCCTTCCTGCCCTGGCTGCTGGTCCCGGCGGCGCTCGGGCTGCTGCTGAGCACGGCCGCGCGCTGGCCGCTGGGGTGCGGCTGGGCGCTGGCGGCAGCGGCGGCCACCGGGTGGTTCATCCAGCCGTACGACGGCGGCTCCCCGCCCGAGCCGCGCGGACCGGTCCTCGCCCGGCTGCGGGTGATGACCGCGAACCTCGAGTTCGGCCAGGCCAGGGAGGGGCTGCTGAGCGCGCTGCGCCGGGAGCGGCCGGACCTGGTCGCGGTGCAGGAGTGCGATACGCGGTGCGCCGAGGCGCTGGACTCGGCCGCCGTCCGCAGGGCCTACCCGTACCGGAGCGTCGTTCTCGGCGACAGCGCCGCCGCGGGCTCGGCGATCCTCAGCCGCCATCCGCTGACCCGGGCGGAGGGGGTGCGCGGAACGCTGCGGATGCCGGGCGTGGTCGTCCGGGTCGCGGGGCAGCGGCTGCGGACGCAGGTCGCCCACCCCATGCCGCCGATGCCGGGGAAACTGGACCTCTGGCGCACCGAGCTGGGGCGGCTGCGGGCCTACGCGGACGGGCGGGGCGAAGAACCCACCCTGATCGCGGGCGACTTCAACGCCACCCAGGACCACGCCGCCTTCCGGGCCGTCCTGGACACCGGGCTGCGGGACAGCGCACGGGTCACCGGGGTGTCCCGCACCCCCAGCTGGCCGAGCGCCACGACCCCGGCCCTGGGGGCGCAGATCGACCACGTCCTGGTCAGCCGGGGCTTGCGGCCGCGCACGGCCCGCTTCCTGGATCTGCCGCACACCGACCACCGGGCGCTGCTGGTGGAGCTGGACCTGTACGGGCCACAGGGCTGAGGGCCGGCCGGGCTCGAGGGCCGGCCGGGGTCTCAGCTCTCGCTCGGGTCGTAGGAGTTGGCCAGCTCGAACGGATCGGGCTCCAGACCCGCCGTGGGCCAGCGCTGCTCCCGCTGCCAGCGCGCGTTCTCCTGCGCGAGCGCGTCCCAGAGCAGATTGAGCGGATGGGCCGGGTCATAGGACGCGCGCTCCCCGCGCCGGGTGAACGCCCCCAGCAGCACCTCCAGCCGGGGCCCGGTGTCATTGACCAGCTCGACGGCGCGCAGCCCGCGTCCGTACACCACCCTCGGATCGCCCGCCGCGTCCGCGACCCCCTTGGTGACCAGCATGCAGCCGCGCAGCAGCCCGGAGCGCAGCAGCTCGAAGCCGTAGTTGACGGTGTCGATCTCGGCGGCGATGCGCAGCTTGCCGCGGTAGTCGCCGCCGAACCAGGTGTGCAGCACCCCGGCCATCAGCCCGCTCGCCGAGACCACCAGCGGCAGGGTGCGCAGCGCGCTGGTCGGGGCGGTGGGGCCGGGCAGCTCGGCCTCGGAGAGATTGGTCAGCAGCGAGACCCCGCTGCGCCGCCACTCCATCACATCGAAGGCGGCGAGCTCATCGTCGCCCTCGGGCCGGGTCACCACGGAGCCGCACACCAGGTCCACATTCTTGGCGCGCAGCTTGGCCAGCACGTCCCGGGTGCGCACATGGCCGACCTTGAGCTCGATACCGCGCTGCCGGAAGTCCTCGGTCACCCGCTCCCCGGCACCCGCCAGATAGCTGAGGGTAAATCGGGTGGTGCCCACCATCAGCGTTTTTCCCAGGCGGCGCCGTGACTCATGGATGCCGTCCAGCCAGTCCCCGAGAGTTCCGCGCGCCAATTCGACCAGGGCTTCTCCGGTGCCGGTGAACAGCACGTCCTTGCCCCGCCCCTGCTTGAATATGAGGGGTTCGCCGCAAAGCTCGCGAAAGTTCCGGTTCATGGTGTCGATCTGCTTTTGCACACTGGACTGTTCGCGGCCCAGAATCCGTGCCGCCCCCAGCGCCGTACCGGCCTCATGGACCATGATCAGGGTGCGCAACTGGTCCATCGTGGTGTCCATCAGCGCGAGCGGGCTCTGCGCCCAGCGGCCGCGCCGATCCGTCGTCGGCGGGCCGAGCGAACCTGGTCTCACCATGATTTCCCCCGCTTTTCAACTTCTCCCGTTTTCCTGACTCCAGAGTTTAGTCAGCGATCCATGTGGTTACCCGAGTCCGATATGAGCGAGAAGCGGACCGATGCGCGGAACGTCAGGACCGGGAGCCACACCGTACGAGTCAGCCGACCGGAAAAGGAGCTCTTCCCCGACGACGGGATCACGAAGTGGGACCTCGTCGAGTACTACCGCTCGGTCTCCCGGCGCATCATTCCGCAGTTGCGCGGCCGCCCTTTGATGATGGAACGCCATCCGGACGGAATCGGCGGCAAGCCGCTGATGCAGAAGAACGCCCCCGACTCCTTTCCGGACTGGGTGCGTCGCGCCGTGCTCCCCAAGGAGGGCGGCGAGGTCACCCATGTGGTCTGCGACGACACCGCGACCCTCCTCTACCTCGCCGACCAGGCGTGCGTCACCCCGCACCGCTGGCTCTCCCGCGCCGACCGGCCCGACCACCCCGACCGGCTGGTCCTCGACCTCGACCCGCCCTCGTCGGGGGAGTCCGGCTTCGAGGAGGTGCGCTGGACGGCCCGCCGCTGTTGCGGGCTGCTCGGCGAACTCGGGCTGCCGGGGCTGCTGATGACCACCGGCTCGCGCGGGCTGCATGTCATCGTCCCGCTGGACCGCCGCGCCGACTTCGACACCGTGCGGTCGTTCGCCCACGACGCCGCCGATCTGCTGGCCGCCCGCCACCCCGACCGGCTCACCACCGAGCCGCGCAAGGCCAAGCGGCGCGGCCGGCTCTACCTGGACACCCAGCGCAACGCCTACGCCCAGACCGCGGTCAGCCCGTACGGGGTGCGCGCCCGGCCCGGAGCCCCCGTGGCCACGCCCATCGACGCGCGGGAGCTGGACGACCCGGAGCTGAGGGCCGACCGCTGGACCCTGCGAACGGTCGGCGAACGGCTCGCGGACGACCCCTGGGCCCGTACGGACACCAGGGGCCGTTCGCTGCGCGGCCCCCGCGAGCGGCTGACGCGGCTCGCGGAGGGCGAGAGCTGACCGCCGGAGCGGGTCAGGCGCCGATGCCGCCGCTCAGGCGCCAATGCCGCCGTCGCTCAGGCGCCGCCGTCGCTCAGGCGCCTATGTCGTCGCCGTCGCGCCGCCAGACGCTGATCACGGACGGCCGGGTCAGCTTGCCCGGGCCGTCGGGCCAGGTGGACGCGGGCTTCTCCACGCTCGCGCCGTCGAGCTCGCCCGGGTGCTGCACGGCCACCAGCACCCGCCGGTCCTGCACGATCGGGCCGCAGGTCTCGGCGCCGTTCGGCACGGTCAGGAACTGCTTGACCTCACCGCGGCGGCTGCCCGCCGTGGCCACGCCGAACAGCCCGTCGTGGTTGCCGAGCGCGTTGCCGTCCGTGGAGATCCACAGGTTGCCGTACGCGTCGAAGGTGATGTTGTCCGGGCAGGAGATCGGGCTGACCTGGTCCTTGGGGAAGCCGCCGAAGTAGGTGCTCGGGTCCTCGGGGTCGCCGCAGACCAGGAACAGCCGCCAGTTGAAGCGGGTGGAGCCCGCGTTGTTCCAGCGCTCGGTCAGCTCCAGGATCTGGCCGTGCTTGTTGCTGTTGCGCGGGTTCGCCTCGTCGGCGGGGGCCTTGCCGTCCTTGCCGCGGTCGCTGTTGTTGGTCAGCGCGATGTAGACCCGGCCGGTGCGCGGGCTCGGCTCGACGTCCTCGGGGCGGTCCATCTTCGTCGCGCCCGCCTTGTCGGCGGCGAGACGCGTGAAGACGTACACCTCCTCGGCGGTCATGCCCTCCACGAAGGAGCGGTCGCCGCAGGCCAGCGGGATCCACTCACCGGCGCCGTCGAACTCCCCGTCCTTGGGCAGCTTTCCGGAGCCGTCGATCTCGGCGGACGGGCTGTCACCGGTGAACTTGGCGACGTACAGCGTGCCCTCGTCCAGCAGCGTGCGGTTGTGCTCGCGGGCGATGCGGCTGTTGCCCTTCATCATCCGCTTGGCGGAGACGAACTTGTAGAAGTAGTCGAACTTCTCGTCGTCGCCCATGTAGAGGACCGGACGGCCGTCGCTGGTCAGCCGGGGCTCGGCGGCCTCGTGCTTGAAACGGCCCAGCGCGGTGAGCTTGCGCGGGGTGGACTCGGGGTCGAACGGGTCGATCTCGATCACCCAGCCGAAGCGGTTGGTCTCGTTCGGCTCCTTGGCCACGTCGAAACGGTCGTCGAACCGTTCCCACTTGCGCTCGGAGGCGGCGCCGGTGATGCCGTAACGCTTGAGGCGGGCCGCGGTGGCCGGGTCGGCGACCGAACCACCGTTGGCGAAGTACTGGTTGAAGTTCTCCTCGCCGGAGAGCACCGTGCCCCACGGCGTGATGCCGCCGCCGCAGTTGTTCAGCGTGCCGAGGATCCGCTTGCCGGTCGGGTCGGCGGCGGTGCGCAGCAGCTCGCTGCCCGCCGCCGGCCCGGTGACCTCGAACGGAGTGGTCGCGGTGATACGGCGGTTGAGGCGGTGGCGGGACAGCGCGGTGAGCCGGCCCAGACCGCGCTCCTCGGCCGTCACGACCACGGACAGGCCGTGCGCGGCCCAGCCGATCTCGGCCTGCTCGCGGGTGGGGTTCTCCGGGTCGTACCCGGCGAACATCAGCACCTCGTCCGTGTACTCATGGTTGACCACGAGCAGCTGATGGTCGCGCTCACCGGGGACGTCCAGGACCGCCATGTAGTCGTTGTTGTAACCGAACTGGCCCGCCTGAGCCTTGGCGCTCTGCCGGTCCGGGTCGAACGCGGGCGCGCCGCGCAGGATCGGGTCGCCCCAGCGGATCACCACGTTCTGGTCATGGCCGTCGGCGACGACCACGGAGTCCTCGGTGTTGGGGGCGACCGGCGCGAAGCGGAGGCCGCGGGCGGCCTTGCCCTTCGCGGCACTCTCCGCGGCGGCCTTGTGCTCCGCGGCGGCACCGCCCGTCGCGGCGGACGCCCCCGGCGCCCGCTCCACCGCCACCGCACCGGTCGCGGCCGCCACGGTCACCACGGCACCGGCCCGCAGCAGGGCACGACGCGAGGCGGCACCGGCGATGACATCGCCCACATAGGCGTTGTCGCTGGTGTTCGGCGTCTCGTGAAGGCAGGCGTCGCCACAGCGGTACCGGCACGTCAGCGCGGAACGGCCGCCCGGGTGTGAGCTGATGAGCGGCAGGAGGTTGCGCACGTCTTCCCCTCCGTAAGGGTGTTCACGTATGGGCTTCGCCGGGCCCCGCATGGGCAGCACTCCGACGCGGTCCGGGCCGACATGACGTCGGGATCCTTTGGCGGCGAAGCTATGGGCGTAGAACCGCATGGTGGCGACGAACGCCTGAACCAGAGGTGAACGAAGCGCGAGCGGAATCGGCGGAAGAGGGCCGCCGAATGGCCCGCTAGCCTTTCGGCACCACGGACATGCACCGCCATGCACCGCACTCGACACGTGAGAGGTATCTCCCATGGGCATACGGGACCTACTGCGCAAAGTTTTCGGCCGCTCCCGAACCACGGGGGTGGACGATTCTTCTGCTGCGCCGGAGGCGGCGGTTGTCCCGGACCCCCAGCCGGAGTCGGCCGAGTCGGCGAAGCGCAAGTCGGCGGAGCGCAAGTCGGCGAAGCCGACGGTGGACCAGAAGGCCGAGCGGAAGGCCGGGTCGGACGCCAAGCCCGAGCCCGCGCCGGAGCCTGCGCCTGAGCCGAAGGCTGAGCCGGAGCCCGAGCCGACCGCGGACGCGGACACGGACACGGACACCAAGGCCTCGGCCCCGGACTCCCCGGACTCCCCGAACGACGAATCCGGGCACGACCCGGCCCTGTCCGCCCCGCTGAAGTCCCTCGACGAGATCCTGAAGTCCCCCGCGCACGGGGGCACGTCAACGTCCGTCGAAGAGACTCCGGTTGAGGCAGCGGCAGCGACCGACGAGAAGAAAGCGCCCGCCACCAAGACGGAGGCCACGGCCGCGTCCGACGCTGGCGCTGACGCCCAGCCCGCCCCCGCAGCCGACGTCGAACCGACGGCCGAGGCCGAGGCGGAGCCCGCCACCGCGCCTAAGGCGGCCGCAGCCGCCGAGGCGAGTGCCGACGCCGAGCCCAAGGCCGACGACAAGCCCGCCGCAGCGAAGGCTGCAGCCGAGCCTGAGCCCGAAACCGCAACCGCTCCCGCCCCGGAGGTCGCCGAGCCGGTGGCGGAAGCCGCCAACGCATCTCCGGCAGAGGCCGACACCACGGCCAAGGCCGAGGTTGCGGAGGACCCCGCGCCGGAGCCCACGGCCAAGGCCGAGCCCGAAGATGAGGCAGCCACAGAGGCTGGCGACGAGTCCGCCAAGGCGAAGGCCGAACCCGCAGCCGCGAGCGCCCCCGAGGCCGAGGTCGAGGCCACGGCGCCAGTGGCGGAGGCCGACACCACGGCCAAGGCCGAGGTTGCGGAGGACCCCGCGCCGGAGCCCGCTGCGGCGCCCGAGCCCAAGGCCAAGTCCAAGCCCAAGGCTGAGGCTGAGGCAGCCGCAGAGGCTGATGACGACGCCGCGGCGGCCCCGGTGGCGGACGCGAGTGCCGACGCCGAGCCGAAGGCCTCCGCCGAGGCAGCGGCAGAGGCTGCCGGCGAGGCCGCGCCCGCCGCCAAGAGCGACGACAAGTCCGCCAAGGCAGAGGCAGAGGCCGAATCCAAGACGGAAGCCGAACCGGAGTCCACGGCGGAGGCCACGCCCGCAGCCGCGAGCGCCCCCGAGCCCTCGGCAGACGGCGATGCCACGGCGGCCCCGGTGGCGGAGGCAAGTGCCGACACCGAGCCGACGGCCGACTCCAAGGCGGCCCCGGTGGCGGACGCGCGTGCCGACGCCGAGCCCAAGGCCGACGCCGCGGCGGAGGTAGAGGCTGACGACGACGCCACCGTGGCCGACGAGCCCGCCGAGGCGGAGGACGAGCCCGCAGCCGCGAGCGAGCCCGAGGCCGACCCCGAGGCCAAGGCCGAGCCCGTGGCGGCGGCGGCGGCCGCCGCCACCGCGGCCAAGGCCGACGCACCCGCCACCGCCGCCAAGGCCGACGCACCCGCGGCCGCCATTCCCCTCGCCGACCTCACGTCGCGGGCGCCTGGGCTGGTCGGGGCGTATGGCGCGGCCGGGGAGGCCGTTCAGGAGAGTGGGCTGGGTGGGCAGCGGGCCGTCGTCTACCTCGTGCTGGACCGGTCCGGGTCGATGCGGGGGTACTTCAAGGACGGCACCGTTCAGCACCTCGCCGAGCAGGCGCTCGCCCTGTCCGCGCAGTTCGACACCGGCGGCACCGTGCCGGTCGTGTTCTTCTCCACCGACATCGACGGCACCGCCGACCTCGAGCTGGACCAGCACACCGGCCGGATCGAGGAGCTGCACGGCTCGCTGGGGCATATGGGGCGGACGAACTACCACACCGCCGTCAACGCCGTCATCGAGCACTACAAGGCGTCCGGCACCACCGACCCCGCGTTCGTGATCTTCCAGACGGACGGCGCGCCCACCACCAAGACCGCCGCCGAGAAGGCGCTGTGCGAGGCGGCGGGGCTGCCGCTGTTCTGGCAGTTCCTGGCGTTCGGGGACCCGGAGGCGAAGGGGTTCGACTTCCTGCGGAAGCTGGACACCTCGCCCGCCCTCGCCGTCCCGGAGAAGCGGGCGGTCGACAACACCGGCTTCTTCCACGCCGGGCTCGACCCCCGTACGGTCGCCGACGCCGACCTGTACCGGGAGCTGCTGAAGAAGTTCCCGGGCTGGCTGGCCGCCCGCGCGCAGGGCTGACCAGCGACCGCACCCGACCGGGCACAACACGGGGGCCATCCGCCGCGGAGAAAACGCCGCGCGGGTGGCCCCCGTCACTCGGATACGATATGGGCGGCTCAGCAGAGCGAATTGTCACTTACCGTATCGACTCGGGAGCAGCCTGCAATGGCTCGACACCTCATCACCAGCGCCCTTCCCTACATCAACGGGATCAAGCACCTGGGCAACATGGTGGGGTCCATGCTCCCGGCCGACGTCTACTCCCGCTATATGCGCCAGCGCGGCCATGACGTCCTCTACATCTGCGCCACCGACGAGCACGGCACCCCCGCCGAGCTGGCCGCCAAGGAGGCCGGGCTGCCGGTCGACGAGTTCTGCGCCCAGCAGCATGAGGCGCAGAAGGCGATCTACGACGGCTTCGGCCTCGCCTTCGACTACTTCGGCCGCAGCTCCTCCGCGCAGAACGTGCAGATCACCCAGACGATCGCACGGGAGCTCAAGGCGAACGGCTTCATCGAGGAGCGCTCGATCCGCCAGGTGTACTCCAACGCCGACGGCCGCTTCCTCCCGGACCGCTACATCGAGGGCACCTGCCCGCACTGCGGCTACGACCGGGCCCGCGGCGACCAGTGCGAGAACTGCACCCGGGTGCTCGACCCGACCGATCTGATCGACGCCCGCTCCGCGATCAGCGGCAGCAGCGATCTGGAGGTCCGGGAGACCAAGCACCTCTTCCTCCTCCAGTCCAAGCTGGCGGGCGAGGTCGCCGCCTGGGTCGACGAGCACGGCAAGGACTGGCCGACGCTGGCCTCCTCGATCGCCCGCAAGTGGCTGAACGAGGGGCTCCAGGACCGGGCGATCACCCGTGACCTGGACTGGGGCGTGCCCGTGCCGGCCGACACCTGGCCGGACCTGGCGGCCGAGGGCAAGGTCTTCTACGTCTGGTTCGACGCGCCGATCGAGTACATCGGAGCCACGAAGGAGTGGGCCGACCTGGACCCGGCGAACCGCGACTGGAAGTCGTGGTGGTACGACGTGGACCGGACGGTCCGCTACACGGAGTTCATGGCCAAGGACAACGTCCCGTTCCACACGGTGATGTTCCCGGCCACCCTCCTCGGCACCCGGGACGCCTGGAAGAAGGTCGACTACGTCAAGGCGTTCAACTGGCTGACGTACTACGGCGGGAAGTTCTCCACCTCCGCCAAGCGCGGGGTGTTCACCGACGCCGCGCTCGAGGTGCTGCCCGCCGACTACTGGCGCTACTTCCTGATGGCGAACGCCCCGGAGTCCGACGACACCTCCTTCACCTGGGAGCACTTCACCGCCACCGTCAACAAGGACCTGGCCGACACCCTCGGCAACTTCGTCAACCGCGTGCTGTCCTTCTCCCGCAAGCGGTTCGGCGACGAGGTCCCGGCCGGAAAGGCCGCCGGGGAGGCGGAGGAGCGCCTGGGCGAGGAGATCGCGCGGCTGCTGGCGGAGTACGAGGAGCACATGGACGCGCTCCAGTTCCGCAAAGCCGCGGCGGCGCTGCGCGCCCTGTGGAGCGCGGGCAACTCCTACCTGGAGGAGAAGGCCCCCTGGCTGGAGATCAAGACCGACCAGGAGGCCGCGGCCCTCACCCTCCGTACGGCGATGAACCTCATCCACCTCTACGCGATCGTCTCCGAGCCGTTCATCCCGGCCTCGGCGCGGGCCATGCGGTCGGCGTTCGCGCTGGGCGAGGACACCGCGGTCTGGGTCGGCCAGGAGGGGGCGAAGGCGCTGGCGTCGGTCCCGGCGGGCACGGCCTTCACGGTTCCCCCGGTGCTTTTCGCGAAGATCACCGAGGAGGACCTGGACTCCTTCCGGCAGCGCTTCGGCGGCGATGAGCAGAACGGGAACGGCGCAGCCTAGCCAGGGTGTCCGGCGGACCGTGCCGCCCGCCGCAGGCGTCAGCATCCGCCGACGCCGCGCAAGCCCCCCCACGCACGTGTTGATCGCGCGACAACCGTTCGTTTAGCCCCCTCGATGACCCTGTGGAGTCCATAGCCACCGGGAAATCGAGGAACACAGTGCCGGACGCGCGTGTCACGGTGACGGTCCACGGCCCCGACCCGCTCAGCCGGGCCGGGGTCGTGCGTCATCTGCAGCATCAGCCCAGCGTCGAGCTGGTCGACCGGCCATGCCCGCTCGGCGACGAACCCCGCGGCGCCGTCGCCGTCATGCTCGCCGAGCGCCTCGACGACCGCGCCGGGGCGGAGCTGCGCCGTCTGGTGCGGGGCGGCCGGCAGCGGGTGGTGCTGATCGCGGGTGAGCTCCGGGAGACGGAGCTGATGGCGGTGATGGAGTACGGCGTCCAAGCCGTCTTATGGCAGCACCGGACCACGCCGAAGCGGCTGCTGCGCGCCGTGCACCGGGCTGCCCGCGCGGACCGGTCCACACCGTGCGGCGTGGACCGGAGGCTTTGAATCCTCCCGTCCCTCAGGGGAGGGGATTTCTGGCTCAGGCTGCCTGCGGGAGCAGCGTTCCCGCAGGTCTTACGCCCTCAGCACCAGCCGGGTCGAGACCAGCCCGGACCAGCATCACGCGGGCGGAGTTCTTATCCCTGGAGGACACGGATCCGCATGCGGTGCAGGTGTAGGTGCGTTCGGACAGCGGGAATGCGTGCTTGGTTCTCGCTCCGTACAATGCGCAGTCCATGGTGGTGTGCGCGGGATGCACGAGCCGGATGTCCCGCCCGTGCTTGCGGCCCATCTCGATCAGGGCCTTCTTCGTGGCGCCGATCGCGGCGTCCGCCGCCTTGCGCGCCATGCTGGTCCTGGCCAGGAATTTCGGCTTGAAGTCCTCCACAGCGATGGTGTCGTGGTCGGTCACGACCTTCTTCGCCCACTTGCGGCCGGTGTCCTGACGCTGCCGGGCGATCTTCGCGTAGGTCTTCGCCCGCCACTTCTTCGCCTCGCGGTAGCCCTGCGAGGCGGCCTGCCCCTTCTTCGGCCTGCGGCGGGCCATCATCCGGTCGTACCGCGTCAGCCTGGCCTGGGCCTTGCGTCCGTACTGCGCGTGCGGGAGGTCATGGGCGTTCGAGGTGGTGGTCGCAGTCTCCCTCACGCCCCAGTCCACACCCAGCACTCGGCCGGTCTCCGGCAGCGGCCGCATTTGGGTAGGGACCACGAACGAGCAGTACCAGTGGCCGACACTGTCCTGATACACGCGCACCGAAGACGGTTCGGCGGGCAGGTCCCGCGACCACACCACCCTCAGCACGATCCCGCCCGCCAGGTGCAGGCGACCGTCCCTCAGCCGGAACCCGCGTCGGGTGTAGTTCAGCGTCGGCAACGCTTTCACGCTTCTTCTTTCACCTCGGCATACCCGCCCGCCGCCGCTGAGGCACACGCTCCCGGATGTCCTTGTGCGCCTTGGCACGGGACTTGCCGAAGTCCCGGATCACCTGCTGCTGCGGAACGCTGGAGCCCTCGCGCAGCCACGGCGTACGATTCCGCGCCTTTGTCAGCATCCCGTCGAGCTGCGCCGGGCCACACGCCCGCTTCTCACCCGTGGTCTTGTTGTCCAGGTGGGTGGCTCTGGACTTGGCACACATTCGTTCCAGATCCACCGGCACCGGTCCCATTCCGCCAGCAGCATCGTATGGGCGGTGGACGACACGCGAAGCCGGTACGTGTACCGGGCATACCCGATTCCCTCGGCTTCACTTAGCGTGGTCATGCTGCCAACGTAGCGTCATCGTTCGGTTCCCACTCCGTATTCCGACAGCACTACTCGAACGGGTGACCGTCTAAGCCGCTGCGGGCCGGCGGTTCCTCAACTCCGGGAGAACCACCACCTCTCTTGGAGGTCGCCCTCACCGAGGTCGCCCTCACCGCTCCCCGAGCGGACGCCGGATCGCCCAGCGGCCGGTCGGCGCGCCTGCCGGGGCGTCGGTGGGCGGAGTGCCGCCGCCACCGCTGCTGGAGCTCTCGTACGCAGGGCGGGGGCGCGCCGTTCTGTGGGGGTTGATCTCGGGGGGGGGGGGGGGGCGGGGGGTGGGGCGCCCCCCCGCCCTGTGGGTCTCGTCCGGCCCCCGCCTACTCGGCGGGCTTCTCGGCCTTCTCGCCCGCCTTCTCGGCCTGCTTGACCTGCGGCGGCTTCCGCAGCGACAGGTGCAGCTCGCGCAGCCGGGTGTCGTCCACCTCGCTGGGCGCGCCCATCAGCAGGTCCTGGGCGTTGCCGTTGAGCGGGAAGGCGATGGTCTCGCGGATGTTGGGCTCATCGGCCAGCAGCATCACGATGCGGTCGACGCCGGGGGCGATACCGCCGTGCGGCGGGGCGCCGAAGTGGAACGCGCGCAGCATGCCGCCGAATTCGCGCTCGACCTCTTCCCGGGAGTAGCCCGCGATCTCGAACGCCTCGTACATGACGTCCGGCTCGTGGTTCCGGACGGCGCCGGAGGACAGCTCCACACCGTTGCAGACGATGTCGTACTGCCAGGCGAGGATGTCCAGCGGGTCCTTCGTCCGGAGTGCCTCCAGACCGCCCTGCGGCATGGAGAAGGGGTTGTGGGAGAACTCGATCTGCCCGGTGTCCTCGTTCCGCTCGAACATCGGGAAGTCCACGATCCAGCAGAAGCGGAAGACGTTCTCCTCGAAGTGGCCGGCCCGCTTGGCGGCCTCGACCCGCACCGCGCCCATGATCTTGGAGACCTCGTCGAAGTCGCCCGCGCCGAAGAAGATCGACGTGCCGGGCTTGCCCTCGACCTCGGCGATCAGCTTCTCGACGTCCTCGTCGGTGAGGAACTTCGCGATCGGGCCGGTCAGCTTGGAGTCCTCGCCGATCCGGACCCAGGCCAGCCCCTTGGCGCCCTGCAGAGCGGCGAACTCACCGAGCTGGTCGAAGAACTTCCGGGGCTGCTCGGCGGTGTCCGGCACGGCCAGCGCGCGCACGTGCTTGTCCGCGAACGCCTTGAAGCCGGAGCCCTCGAAGATGTGGCTGACGTCCCGCAGCTCCAACCGGGCCCGCAGATCCGGCTTGTCCGAGCCGTACTTGAGCATGGCCTCGCGGAACGGGATGCGCAGGAACGGCGAGGTCACATGGCGGCCGCCGCCGAACTCCTCGAAGAGCTCGGTCATGACCTTCTCGATGACGCCGAAGACGTCCTCCTGCTCGACGAAGCTCATCTCGACGTCGAGCTGGTAGAACTCGCCCGGCGAGCGGTCGGCGCGGGCGTCCTCGTCGCGGAAGCAGGGCGCGATCTGGAAGTAGCGGTCGAAGCCCGCGATCATCAGCAGCTGCTTGAACTGCTGCGGGGCCTGCGGCAGCGCGTAGAACTTGCCCGCGTGCAGCCGGGAGGGGACCAGGAAGTCCCGGGCGCCCTCGGGCGAGGTGGCGGACAGGATCGGGGTCGCCAGCTCGTTGAAGCCCTGCGCGGTCATCTTCTGCCGGATGGCGGAGATGACCGCGGAGCGCAGCATGATGTTGCGGTGCATACGCTCGCGGCGCAGGTCCAGGAAGCGGTACTCCAGCCGCCGCTCCTCGCCGACCCCGTCCTCGGGGAAGACGGTGAAGGGCAGCGGGTCGGCGGCGCCGAGCACCTCGACGTCGGTGACCTCGACCTCGATCTCGCCGGTCGGCAGCTCGGGGTTGACGTTGTCCGCGCCGCGCTCGATGACCCGGCCGTCCACGCGGACGACGGTCTCCTTGCTGATGGAGCTCAGGGCCTCGTTGGCGGGAGTGTCGGGTCGCACCACCAGCTGGACCAGGCCATAGTGGTCGCGGAGATCGATGAAGAGGATGCCGCCCAGGTTCCGTCGATTGTGGAGCCATCCGGAGAGCCGGACGTCGGTGCCGACGTCAGCGGCGCGGAGCTGACCACACGTGTGGGACCGGTACCGATGCATCATTCATCCAAGTCGTGTCGATCGGGAGGCGTACGTAACCCTCGGGAAGCTCCGGCCAAGCCTACCGGCGCCGCGACCCTCGCTGGTAAGCCGTTGGCAAATCCCCATAAGGTAGTGCAATGCGCACCGAGGACCTACTGGCCGCCATAGCGACCGGCCTATGGCGCTGGGCCAGTGTCTCGGGCGCCGTCACCTATGACGCGGAGGCCGCCCGGCTGGTGGGCCTTCCCGCCGAGGCCGTCACCCTCCCCGAGGCCGCCGCCCGCGCCTGCTTCCACCCCGCGGACTGGCTGGAGGTCAAGGCGATAGTCCAGCTCGCGGTGGCCGAGGGCACCCTGGCCGAGGCCCGGCTGCGCATCGTGGACGAGAAGGGCACCGTACTGCGGACCGTGCGCACCCGCTCCCGGCCGATAGCGCGGGGCGGCAGCGACGACGGCTACTACCTGCTCGGCACCCTCCAGGAGGTCCCCGACCCGCTGCCGGGCACCGCGGCCGGCGGCCCGCCGATCACCGGCGACTGGCGCCGCAACCGCGAGGCGTTCCTGCTGGACGCGGGGCGGGCGCTGGCGGAGGCGATGTCCACCTCCGAGGTGCTGCGGGTGGCGGCGGGGCTGTCCATGCCGGGCTTCTCCCCGGACGGGCTCGCGGTCTTCGGTGTCGAGGGCGAGCGGATCTCGGTGATCGGCCACCACGGGCCGCGGGCGGGCGCCGACCGCCCCCTTAACGACATCGCGCTGAGCACCGACCATCCGGCGGCCGAGGTGGTGCGCACCGGCCGGGCGGTCTATCTGCCCACACCGGAGGAGTACCGCGGCCGGTTTCCGGCCGCGTGGTCGCCGGGCCGGCCCCGCAAGCGCCGATCATGGGCGTTTCTGCCGCTGATCGTCGCGGGCCGCACCATCGGCGCGTGGATGGCCGGATTCGCCCATCCGGTGTCGTTCTCGCCCGACGAGCGCTCGGTGCTGACCACGATCGCGCGGATGCTGGCCCAGGCGCTGTCCCGCACCGCGCTCCAGGAGACCGAGCGGGAGCTGGCGGACGGGCTCCAGCGCTCGATGCTGCCCGCCAGCAAGCCCGATATCCCGGGGCTGACGGTGGCCGCGCGCTATGTGCCGACCGGCGGCGGACTCCAGGTCGGCGGCGACTGGTACGACGTGATCGGGCTGCCCTCGGGGCGCACGGCGCTGGTGATCGGCGATGTACAGGGCCACGATGTGCGCGCCGCGGGGATCATGGGGCAGCTGAGGATCGCGGTCCGGGCGTACGCCTCCGAGGGCCACCACCCCGACGCGGTGCTCTCCCGCGCCTCCCGCTTCCTGGCCGGTCTCGCCGAGCCCGAGGGCCCGGACGGCCGCTACGACCCGAGGTTCGCCACCTGCCTCTACATGGAGGTGGACCCGGTGGCGGGCACCCTGGACATCGCCCGCGCGGGCCATCCCGACCCGGCGGTCCGGCTGGCCGACGGCACGATGATGCTCCGGCCCACGGCGGGCGGGCTGCCGCTGGGCATCGACCCGGACACCGACTATCCGACCACCCGGGTGGTGCTGGAGCCCGGTGAGACGCTGCTGATGTGCACCGACGGGCTGATCGAGACCGGCGGGCACGATCTGGAGACCGGCTGGGACCGGATCCGGGAGGTCTTCGAGCGGCCCGCCGCCCCCAGCGCCGGATCCGGCGAGCTCGACCCGGACGACCTCGAGGCCCTCGCCGACTCCCTGGTGCAGGCGGTGCACGGGCCGCCCTCCCACCACACCACCGGTCCGCTCGCGGACCGGCGCGAGGACGACATAGCGCTGCTGCTGATCCGCCGGGACGCGGAGGTGTGCCTGGTCGGGCCCGGTTCGGCGCCGGTGCGGCGTACGGCGGTCACGGTCGCGCAGGCCGAGTCGGAGCGGATAGCGGACGCCCGGCAGCAGCTGCGCGACATGCTGCACGACTGGGCGGACCCGGACCAGGTGGAGTCGGCGGTGCTGATGCTCTCCGAGATGGTCACCAACGTGCTGGTGCACACCGACGGGGACGCCCTGCTGGTGGCCGAGGTCAGCGGGCGGCACGGGGCCCGGCGGCTGCGGCTGGACGTCGCCGACAGCAGCGACGAGCTGCCGCACCGCCGCCGTCCGGGCGAGCTGGCCTCATCCGGGCGCGGGCTGCTGCTGATGGAGCTGCTGGCGGACAACTGGGGGGTGGATCCGCGCGGCGACGGCAAGTGCATCTGGTACGAGCTGTACGAGGCCGCGCCGGAGGACGCGGCCTCGCCCTCGCCCGACGGGGCCTAGCCCTCGGCCGGGATGGCGCCGGGGCGGCCGGGCCGTTCAGCGGAAGAGCCGGGAACCAAGCGGGTGCTTCCCGTCGAAACCGGGAAGGATCAGGAAGGTCGCACTGGCGGTCGTGGTCGTGTATTCCAGCAGGGCGTCGGAATCGTCCATACGGGTGAGGGTGTTGGTGAATGTCCGTATGTCGTTCTGGAAGCTCATGAAGAGCAGCCCGGGGGCCGGTCCGTCGATGCTGTAGGAACGACGGAGCATGAGGCCGACGCCGACCGCGGTGGCGTGCGCTCTGCGGGCGTGGGCGTCCACCGGGACGAGGTAGCGCCCGTCCGGCGTTTTGGCGCCGAGGTTCGGGCCCGAGGCGATGGTGCCACCGGAAAGGGGCACGCCACTGGCCCGGCGGCGGCCGAAGACCGCTTCCTGTTCGGCGACGGACAGCTTGGCGAACCGCGGCAGGTCGAGGTCCATGCGCCGCAGTACGGCGAGGGTGCCGCCGGCGACCGGAGCCGGCCCGGCCAACCACAGGTGGCGTCGTTGTTCGGCCCTCGTGTGGGGGCCCACGATGCCGTCGACGAAACCGAACAGGTTTCGGGGCGCGGCGAGGCCGTGATCCACCGGCACGTTCGAACCACGGACTCCGGACTGCCGCCAGCGTTCCCGTATCCGGTCACCGGCCTGCTCCAGAAGCGCGGCGGCCACGGCCGGTATCACCAAGGCGTCGTCGGCGCAGATCTGTATCAGCAGGTCGCCGCCGCGTGCCCGGGAGGCGATCTGTTCGCGGGAGAACCGCGGGAGGTCCTTCGCCCCGGGCAGGGCGGGATCGACCTCGCGCACCAGCCGGGGGCCCACCCCGATCGTCACGGTCAGATCGCCCGGCTCCAGGCCCATCAGTCGTGCGTCGGTCCCCGCGGTGAGTGTGCGGATGGCCTCGCCGAGTTCGGCCAGCAGCGGACGGACGGGCCCGGTGTCAACGAGGTCGGCCACCACGGCCAGCAGGTTCCGCTGGGCCGGCTGTGGAAGCGTGATGCCCGCCTGGTACCGGCCCGTTGGTGACACCGGCGGGGTCGGCGCGGGGGCATCGTCCCGGTCCGGCGGGGCGGAACGCGATTGGCACCCGGCGGAGAGGCCGACGGCGGTCACGGTGCCGGTGGCACCGAGGAACATGCGGCGTGACGGGCGGGAGTCGGCTTGGCACACAGTGTGAACTGTGCCATATCCGTATCGGCGCCTGCGACCCGGTCGGCGTCCGTGCCAGGATGAGGCCATGCCTCGTCTCCGTCTTCGCCTGATGGCCGCGGTGCTCGGCACCCTGGCCCCCGTACTGGTCGGCTGCGGCGCGGACGATGACGGACCGGACGACGGCCGGCGACCGTCCGGTGAGAATGTGACGATCAAAGTGCCGGCCGATGCCCCGACGATCTCGGCCGCGGTGTCTCTGGCCCGGCCCGGCGATCTCGTGCTGGTCGCGCCGGGCACGTACCACGAGTCGGTGAAGATATCGACGGCCCGCATCACCCTGCGCGGCGAGTCCCGGGACAAGGTCGTCATCGACGGGCGCTTACGGCAGCCGAACGGCATCGTCGTCGCCGCTCCCGGGGTGGCCGTGGAGAACCTGACCGTGGAGAACAACACACAGAACGGGGTCCTGGTCACCGGCTCGGCGAAGGCGGCCGCCGGATCGCCGGGGCAGTCCGGCGGCTACGACACCGGCGATGAGCCCGTCACCTTCCTGAAGTCGTTCCTGGTCTCCCACGTGACCGCGACCCGCAACGGGCTGTACGGCATCTACGCGTTCTCCGCGCAAAACGGTGTCATCGAGCACTCGTACACGTCGGGCTCGGCCGACTCGGGGATCTATGTCGGACAGTGCAAGCCCTGTCGCGTCGTGGTGCGGGACAACATCGCCGAACTCAACGCGGTCGGTTACGAAGGCACCAACGCCAGTGGCGACATGTACGTGGTCGGTAACCGCCTTGTCGGTAACCGGGTCGGGCTCACCACCAACTCCGACCACCAGGAGAAGTTGCTCCCGCAGCGGGATGCCGTCATCGCGGGCAACCTGATCGCGGCCAACCAGCAGGCGGCCACCCCCGAACAGGCCGATGGCGGGTGGGGCATCGGCATCGGCGTCGACGGCGGCACCGACAACCAGTTCGTCCGCAACCGGGTCACGGGCAACAGCAACGCCGGGCTGGTGATCACCGCGACCGCCGACATACCGCCGAACGGCAACCGGATCCTGGACAACGCCTTCGCCGCCAACAGCGTTGACGTCGGCTGGACGTTCCCCACCGCCACCAAGGGACGGGGCAACTGCCTGCGCGGCAACGATCTACGAACGACGGTGCCCGCCCGGCTCGCGACCACCGCGTCCTGCCCGCGTCCCGCCCGGTCGCTCTCGCCGTCCGGCACCTGGTCGAAGCCGACGGCACCTGGCGGTATCCCGTTCACCGAGGTGGCGGCGCCCAAGCGACAGCCGCGGTTCCCGAACGCCACGACCACGGGCGCCACCGCTGTTCCCTCCGTTCCGGCGCTACCGGACACGGCGGGCATCCGGCTGCCGTCGGCGTCACTGCTCGCCGCGGGCGCGCTGGTGGGGACGTCCTGAGCGGCGGCTACCGCGTCGGGGTGACTCCGGGTACCGGCCGGACCGGAACGTACTTCTGGGTGTCGAAATCGATGACCACCGGCCGCGATGCGGATGCCACGCCGACGCGAACCCGGTACATGGTGCCGTCCGAGCCGATCCAGTAGCGCACGGCACCCGCCGGACCGGACGTGGCACCGGCGCTCGGCCCGGCGCTCGGCCCAGTCATGATGTCCACCCGATGGCCGTCCAACCGGTCCTGTCCAACCCAGGCGGCGCCGTTCTGCGGCAGCAGTTCGGCATTGTCCGGCCGGTCGCTGCCGAGCTTCAGCGCGATGGCCAGCGAACTGTCCAGCGAACTGCCGTGCCTTTGCAGCGGGCGGCTGTACCAGCCCGAACCCGGCGGCCGTGCCGGTGCCTTCGCCGGGGTGTTCGCCATCGGGTGGACGAACACGGTGGTGGCCGTCCACTGGATCAGCCCGTCGCTGGACGTATCGCGCCCGGTGCCGCGCACCGCGCCGTAACCGATCTTGCCGCGGTAGTCGATGGATCCGGTGATGGTCAGCCCACCGGCGGTACCCGGCACGTTGATCGTCACGGCGCGCCCGCCCGCCTGGTAGTTGAGGAACCGCGTGACCGCCAGCCGGCCCGCCTGGTCCGAGGTCAATTCCCTTGGACCGGTGGGGTCGGAGCCGCCGCTCGCGACCAGGAACGTGGCCACCGCGACGGCCACACCGCCGACGGGGGGGGGGGGGGCGCGCTCGGCGCGGGGGGGGCCGCGGGCGCGGGCGCGGGGGCGCGCGGGCCACAGACAGGCGGGAGAGAGAGAGACAGAGACT